>DLOO01000081.1:25582-33606 GCA_002479645.1 Lachnoclostridium sp. UBA7482
CCCGTTTCCAAACCTTATTTTCCCATTACCGCATCCTTCATGCTCTTAACGAAGCCGCCGACCGCCTCCGACGAGTCTGCTCCGTTCTGCGCGATCAGCTTCATAATCGCGGAACCGACGATAACGCCGTCGGCCGCANNTGCCGCTGCCGCCATCTTCCCGGCCTGCTCGGGATTGGAGATTCCAAAACCGATAGCGCACGGGATGTCCGGATTTACCTTACGAACCAAAGCAACCATATCGCCGATATTCCCGGCAAAATTCTCACGCATACCGGTTACACCAAGCGAAGAAACACAATACAGAAAGCCTTCTGCTTCCTTTGCAATGCGTTCAATTCGGTCATTGGAGGTCGGTGCTACGAGGCTGATGAAATCCAGCCCTCTCGCACGGAAAATGCCGGCAAACTCCTCCTTCTCCTCGAACGGAACATCCGGCAGGATGATACCGTCCATGCCGATTTCCGCGGAAATATCCGCAAATTTCTCGGTTCCATAGGAAAAAACAACATTTGCGTAAGTCATAAACACCATCGGCGTAGAGATTTCCCTGCGAAGCTCGCGTACAAGGTCAAATACCCTCTCGGTCGTAATTCCGCCCGCAAGTGCACGGATATTGGCGCCCTGGATTACAGGCCCCTCCGCCGTCGGGTCGGAAAACGGGATGCCGAGCTCAATCAAATCCGCCCCCTGCTTTACCATTTCAAGCACCAGTTTCTTAGTGGTGTCTGCATCCGGGTCACCGCAGGTAATAAAAGGGATAAATGCTTTACCATTTTCAAATGCTTTACGAATATTACTCATTGATATCCTCCCCTCTGTATCGCGCGATTGCGGCACAGTCCTTGTCGCCGCGTCCGGAAATGTTGATAACGATAATCTGATCCTTGCCCATGGTCGGTGCAAGCTTGATTGCGTGTGCAACCGCATGAGAGGATTCGATCGCCGAGATAATACCCTCGGTCTTACTTAAATATTCAAATGCATTTACCGCCTCATCATCCGTAATTGCCACATACTCCGCACGTCCGATATCATGCAGCCACGCGTGTTCCGGTCCGATACCCGGATAATCAAGTCCGGCGGAGATGGAGTAAACCGGCGCAATCTGTCCGAATTTGTCCTGACAGAAGTAGGACTTCATACCATGGAAGATTCCGAGTCGTCCGGTCGCAATCGTTGCCGCCGTCTCGAAGGTATCCACGCCGCGTCCGGCCGCCTCACAGCCAATCAGACGAACCGACTTGTCTTCAATAAAATTGTAAAATGCGCCGATTGCGTTGCTGCCGCCGCCCACACAGGCAAGCACGGCATCGGGAAGACGTCCTTCCTTCTCAAGAATCTGCTCCTTGATTTCCTTGGAAATAACTGCCTGGAAATCACGTACAATCATCGGGAACGGGTGCGGCCCCATAACGGAACCGAGGCAGTAATGCGTATCATCAATACGGTTTGTCCATTCGCGCATTGCTTCCGATACGGCGTCCTTTAAGGTTGCGGTTCCGGTCGTAACCGGGATAACGGTCGCCCCGAGAAGCCGCATACGGTACACGTTTAACGCCTGACGCTTTGTGTCCTCCTCGCCCATAAATACAACGCATTCCATTCCGAGAAGCGCTGCCGCAGTCGCGGTTGCAACACCGTGCTGACCGGCGCCGGTCTCAGCAATCAGACGGGTCTTGCCCATTTTCTTTGCAAGGAGTGCCTGCCCGAGTACGTTATTGATCTTGTGTGAACCGGTGTGGTTCAAATCCTCTCTCTTTAAGTAAATCTTGGCGCCGCCCAGATCCTCCGTCATCTTCTTCGCATAATACAGGCGGCTCGGCCTGCCTGCATATTCGTTCAGAAGCTCTGTAAGCTTGTTCTGAAAATCCGGATCATTCTTGTAATGCTCATAAGCCCTTTCCAGCTCAATAACCGCATTCATCAGTGTTTCCGGAATATATTGTCCGCCGTGAATTCCAAATCTTCCGTCCATCGTTTCCTGCCTTTCTTTTTGCCGCCCGGTCTTTGCATGTCTGCCCGTCCCGGTACTGCCTGAATTTTCCTGTTTATTTTTCTGTGCCGCGCAGATAAGCAAGCATCTGTTTTTTATCCTCGGCGCGCATCAGTGTTTCTCCGATTAACACCGCATTGACGCCTGCCTCACGCAGCCGTTCGACGTCTTCCGGCGTCTTAATTCCGCTCTCCGCAACAAAAATCACATGCTCGGGAACTAAGCTGCGAAGACGTTTGCTGTTTCCGATATCCACCGTAAAGTCCTTGAGATTACGGTTATTTACACCGATAATTCTCGCTCCCGCGCTGATGGCGTCGGCAATTTCCTGCTCGTCATGCGTCTCAACCAATGCGGAAAGGCCGAGCTCATCACAAATTCCAATGTATCTTTTCACCGTCTCTTTATCAAGCAGAGAACAAATCAGAAGAACTGCGGACGCACCGAGAACCTTCGCTTCGTAAATCATATATTCATTTACGGTAAAATCCTTCCTGAGGCAGGGAATCGAAACCGCCTGTGAAATCTCCCGAAGGTACTGATTGCTTCCAAGGAACCATTTGGGCTCCGTCAATACCGAAATCGCCGATGCGCCGGCTGCCTCATATGCTTTTGCAATGTCCAGATAAGGAAAAAACTCTGCAATCAGTCCCTTGGACGGCGACGCTTTCTTGCATTCGCCGATAAAGGAGATATCGCCTTCTGCCAGAGCCTTTTCAAAGGGAAATCCGGTATTTGCCTCCATGGCATAAGCCATTTCACGCATCTGCTCAAGCGGTACGGCCTTCCCTGCTTCCGCAACGCGTTCCCTTGTATATTCTGCGATTGTATCCAGTATGGTTGCCATACGCCCCTCCGTAAATCAGTTATTGGAAACCTCGATAAATGCCTCCAGCGTCTTTGTTGCCGCACCGGAATCAATCAGGCTTGCCGCAAGGTCGATACCATCCTTCATGCTTGCGACCTTACCGGTAATGTAAAGTGCCGCACCGGCATTCATCAGAACCGCGTCGCGCTTCGGCCCTTTTGCACCTGCCAGGATGTCGCGGGTAATCTGCGCATTTTCCTCCGGGGAACCGCCGACAAGGTCAGCCTTCTCGCAGCGGTTCAATCCGAACAACTCGGGAGTGATAACATAGCTCTTGTATTTGCCGTTATCAAATTCGCAAACGGTGGTCGGTGCGCTCATGGAAATTTCATCCAGCTTGTCCTGTCCGTATACGACCATGCCGCGCTTTACGCCAAGGCTTGTAAGAACGCGTGCCAGCGGCTCAACAAGCGCTTCATCGTATACGCCGAGCAGCTGATGGCTTGGGGACGCCGGGTTCGTCAGCGGTCCGAGAATGTTAAATACGGTACGGATACCGAGTTCCTTACGAATCGGTCCGACATATTTCATGGAGGTGTGGTATTTCTGTGCGAAGAAGAAACACATTCCAACCTTCTCAAGAAGCTCGACACACTTCTCGGGGTCCTGGCTGATGTTCACGCCGAGAGCCTCAAGACAGTCTGCGGTACCGCATTTGGAGGATGCCGCCCGGTTGCCGTGCTTGGAAACCTTTGCACCGCCTGCCGCTGCAACCAGCGCCGCAGTCGTAGAAATGTTGAAGCTCTGTGCATGGTCGCCGCCGGTTCCTACGATTTCAAGCAAGTCGCCGTTGTACTCAACCTTTGTTGCATGGGCGCGCATTGCTGCCGCACAGCCTGCGATTTCTTCAATCGTCTCTGCTTTTGTGCTCTTGGTGGAGAGGGATGCGAGGAATGCTGCATTCTGCACGGGTGTTGTCTCCCCGTTCATAATCTCGTTGATTACGGCATATGCCTCGTCATAACTCAAATCCTGCTTGTTAACAATCTTCTCAATGGCTTCTTTAATCATTGTTTTGTCCTCTTTCCTTTTTATTTTTCGAGCATTTGCTTCCTATTAACGATGCTTAACGATAAAATTCTTAAGCATCTGCTTGCCCTCCGGCGTCATAATCGATTCCGGATGGAACTGTACGCCGTATACCTCATACTCTCTGTGCTTTACCGCCATAATTTCGCCGTCGTCGGTACGTGCGGTAATCAACAGGCAATCCGGCATTGTCGATTCGATGGCTGCCAGGGAATGATACCTCGCCACCTTTGTCACCTCGCTGCAGCCCTCAAACAGCGGGCAGGCAAGATCTACCCTTGTATCGGACTGCTTGCCGTGCATCATCTGCTTTGCATAGGAGACCACACCGCCATAAGCGGTACAGATAACCTGATGTCCGAGACAAACGCCGAGAATCGGAATCTCCGCCCCGAGCTCCCTGACGACGTCGATGCAGACGCCGGATTCCTCCGGATGTCCCGGCCCCGGGGAGATGATAATCACCTGCGGCGCAAGCGCCCGAATCTCTTCAACCGTCATCGCGTCGTTTCGTACAACCTTGATGTCCGGCTCAATGGAACCAATCAACTGATATAAATTGTAGGAAAAACTGTCATAATTATCAATCAGCAAAATCATAGCGTTTCCTCCTGTGCCTGCTTCAAAGCCTTTACAACGGCTGCCGCTTTGTTGATACATTCACGATATTCCTTCTCCGGTACGGAATCTGCAACGATTCCGGCTCCGCTTCGGACAAATACCTTGCCGTTTTTCTTATAAGCAATTCGGATGGCAATGCAGGTATCGAGATTTCCGGTAAAATCCAGATAACCGATTGCACCGCCGTAAATGCCCCGCTTGTTGTCCTCAAGGTCGTTAATCAGCTGGCAGGCTTTGATCTTCGGCGCTCCCGAAAGCGTTCCTGCCGGGAGGATCGCATCAATCGCATCGAGTGCAGTTTTGTCATCCGCAATCTCGCCGCGCACGGTCGAGCCGATGTGCATGACGTGCGAATAACGCTCAATGGAGTGCAGTTTTTCAACCTCAACCGTACCGAATTTGCTGATTTTACCGATATCATTTCGTCCGAGATCTACGAGCATGTTGTGCTCGGCAAGCTCCTTCTCATCCTGAAGAAGCTCCTCCTCCAGCGCCTTATCCTCCTCCGGCGTTCCCCCTCTCGGCCTGGTTCCCGCAAGCGGAAATGTATGGAGTACCCCATCTTCAAGCTTCACCAGGGTCTCCGGGGACGCTCCGGCAACTTCCATGTCGGTGCCCGAGAAGAAGAACATGTACGGGGACGGGTTCAGCGTACGAAGTACGCGGTATGCTCCGAGAAGCGAGCCCTCATACGCCGCTTCCAATCGGTTCGACAATACAATCTGGAAAATGTCGCCCTCTTTGATGTGATGCTTTGCTTTCTGCACCATATTACAGTATGCTTCTTCGTCAAAGAATGGTTTCATCTCCGATAACATTTTCCCCGGCTTTGCAGGCGCCGGCGCCCCGTTTACAATCAGCTCCTCCATCTTGTCAAGCTCGAGCTGCGCACGATTGTATTCGGTGTCTGCATTTTCTAAGGAAACGTTCACAATCAGAATCATTTTTTGACGATAATTGTCGAATACGATAACCTTATCGAAAAGCATCAGATCCACATCGTAAAATCCCTCGGTATCCTTCGCATCCAGGCGAAGCGACGGCTCCGCATATTTGAGATAATCGTAGGAAAAATAACCGACCAGACCGCCGGTAAATGGCGGGAAGCCTTTCACGCGAACGCTGCGGTTCTCGTCAATAACCTGCTTGATGTACTGACCCGGATTTCTTGTCTCGATGGTCAGCGGTCCGATTTTCATCACGCCGTTCATACAGGTAATGGAGAGCTTCGGATTATATCCAAGGAAGGTATATCGCCCCCACTGCTCGTGATCCGAGATAGACTCGAGCAGATAGCAGTGTTCCGAAACATTCTGCAATGCTCTTAAAACCTCAATCGGCGTCTTAACATCGGAAAGAATTTCCTTGCAGACCGGCGCTGTTTTGTATTTGCCCGATGCGGCAAATGCTTTTAATTCTTCAATTCCGGGTTTCAACATAGAATTACCTCACTTTCTTAATTGTCCTATGGAACATAGAGTTTCGCGTGCGAAACTCTCGCGCCTAGCGCGTGCCGATTTATCGGCTAATTTCCTTTCGCGCTAGTATAGTCACGATTGGCATTTATGCCACATCGGTACACTTCCATAGCGGAGCTTTTTTGTTCCATAGGAAATTCAAAAGAATTTCCTATGGAACAAAAAAATCCCTGACAGAAATATACTTTCTGTCAAGGACGAATTGTTCAATCCGCGGTGCCACCTTGATTTATGGCTTCGCCATACACTTTATCAGGATACCATCATACCCTCGGCAACTAACGTATGCCCGCACGTCACAGAATACTCGGGACAAATCCCTTTGACTGTGCCCTCCGCGGTCCATTTGATGACTTGTTTTTCACCTGACTCTCAGCAACGCAGGCTCTCTGTGGAAGCATAATCACCGTTATCTCCGCTTCAACGGTTTATATATGATTATTATCACTTTACATCGTTAATGCAAAAAAGTCAAGCGGTTTTTGAGAATTTTTTGGGAAAGCCCGTGCGCTGTATTACTTCGTAATTGTAAAACTCTTAAGCATCTCTTCAATCAGCTCCTTATGTGCCTCATCGCTACAGGTGCTGACCCAAAGTCCCTCTTTTTTCAAATAATAATAGTTGATTTCCGCCGGTTCCCTACCGGTTTTATCCACATAACTGAGTCTGGTCGCCGTATACCCTTCCGAGCCGCAGGTCACATTTTCCTCGCGGTGGAACTCATAGCTTCCGTCCTTCTGAAATGCCTCCAGAGCATCTTCGATATCCACCTCGGCATCCACGGAAATGACGCTCAGATAGTAGCTTTCCGCTGCATTTTTCACGGAAAACCGCTCCATAAAGGTAGGGCGCTCATCTACCCGTAGAAGCTCGTACTTGACCTTGGTTTCGTTGTAGGTCAGGCTGTACGGATAATTCCGAGACCGGAATTTCGTCATACGATCCTGAAACTGCCAAAGTCCCAGAATAAACAGAATCAAAATCACCGCAAATGCCGCCATGCCGAGAATCAACTTCGTGGCGGTACTCAATTTCTTATCGCTTGGCAATTCCTCATTCGACATATTTCCTGTATTTTTATCTTTCCTTATTTCCTTTTTCTTCATTTTCTTTATTTCCTTCTTGAAAAAATTCGTTTCCTATGACATATTTGCTTACAGATTACCATACTTTCGCAAATTTTGATACAAAAATTTATCATTTTCTCCATAGCCTTTTTGCACACAACTTATTATAATTGTAGTAGATTGGAAACCTATGGGATTTGCCCGGAAATGAAGGAACTTTTATGAAGAAATACGAAATCGATATGAGCAGCGGTTCGCTGCCGAAAAAAATGCTTCTTTTTGCCATCCCGCTGATTCTCTCCAGTATCCTGCAGCTGCTCTTCAATGCTGTGGATCTGGTGGTGGTCGGACGCTGCGTTGACGACACCGCGCTTGCGGCGGTTGGCTCCACCGGATCGTTAATCAATCTGTTAACCAACCTGTTTATCGGTCTTTCGGTTGGCGCCAATGTTTTGGTTGCCCGCTACATCGGAGCCAAAAATGACCGGGACGTGTCCGAAACGGTTCACACCGCATTGGTGACCAGTATCGCAAGCGGCATTATCCTCGCCTTCGTCGGCATACTTTTTGCCGAGCCGCTGCTCACACTGATGTCCACCCCGGATAACGTGCTACGTCAATCCGCCCTGTATCTTCGCATCTACTTCTGCGGTATGCCGATTATGCTCCTGTACAACTTTGGAAGCGCCATCCTGCGTGCACTCGGCGACACGAGACGACCTCTTTATTACCTCTTTGCTTCGGGTCTTCTGAATGTCGGGCTGAACCTGTTCTTTGTCCTGGTTCTTCGCCGAGGCGTAGACGGCGTGGCGTATGCAACCGTTATCAGCCAGCTTTTAGCTGCCCTTCTAATTGTAAATAACCTGATGCACAGCGATACTGCCTGCCGTTTGTATCTCTCGAAGCTGCGGATTCATCCGGGCAAATTCCGGCTGATGGCGCAGATCGGCCTCCCCGCCGGTCTGC
>DLOO01000081.1:33678-34344 GCA_002479645.1 Lachnoclostridium sp. UBA7482
GCAACATTGAAGGCTTCGTTTATGTGTCCATGAACGCCTTCCATCACACCGCCCTGAGCTTCACCGGACAGAATTACGGTGCAGGCAGGCATGACCGAATCCCGAAAATTCTTGCCTGGGCTATGTTTTTCGTTGTCATGGCAGGCAGTCTTGTCGGCGGCACGGTAATCTTTTTCCGCCGCTCCCTGCTAAGCCTTTATACGGACAGCTCAGAAGCGATTGCTTACGGCTGCATTCGTGTCATCTCCATCTGCACGCTTTATTTTACCTGCGGTACGATGGATGTTGCCGTCGGTGTTCTCCGCGGCCTTGGCTACTCCCTCCTGCCAACGGTGGTCTCCCTGCTTGGCGCCTGTGCCTTCCGTGTGGTATGGATTTTCACGATTTTCCGTCAAATGCACACTCTGGAGGTCTTGTATCTCTCCTACCCCATCAGCTGGGTTCTGACAACAAGCGTCCACCTGTTTATTTTCTTCTTTGTCGCAGGAAAAAAACTGCGTCCGGCGACAAAAACGGCGTAGTGTTTGCATTTGCCCATAAAATGTGATATTCTTAACACTGTTCCAAGTCAAATCTCCCCGGTACCTACGGGAGAAAGGATATAATATCTATGAAAAAAACAAAAAAAGCGACTGCACCGGCAGTGATAGAGACGATAAATGTATT
>DLOO01000003.1:0-10413 GCA_002479645.1 Lachnoclostridium sp. UBA7482
TCGGCAAAAGACTCGAAAACCTCCGGTTTTCTCGTTCGCGTGCGCGTTCAGATACCGGAAAAATGAACGCTCATGCAAGCATGGCTTTCATTTTTCCCGCATCCTCACTTTTGCCTTCGCGCATATGTTATCCTAATTGTTGGTTGCACTGTTATTCATTAATTTTCTAAAACCATCCAGCTGAATCGGTCTGGAGTACAGGTACCCCTGATGATATTCTGCCGGATAGTGCAGCAGGAACTCTCTCATCGGATCGGTCTCAATCCCCTCAATGCAGGTCTTAATACCAAGCTTCTCCGCACATTGCAGCACGGATTCAACAATTGCCTGTTGAACGGAATCCGACTCAATCTGCGATACAAAGGAGCGGTCAATCTTAAGATAGTCAATCGGCAGATTACGAAGCAGATCCAGCGACGAGCCTTCCATACCGAAATCGTCCAGAACCATGCGGATACCCTTCGAGCGGAAGAAACTCATCTCCTCCCTCAGGTAATCAAGCTGCAGGGACTGGCATCTCTCGGTCAGTTCCAGATGCAGGCAGGACGGAGGCAGTTTCATCTCATTCAAAATCTCCAGCACCGTATCACGGAACCCGGTACGTTCCATCTGCGTATATGCGACATTGACATTCACAAAGAAATCCGGATGCTCCTTCTGAATTACCGCTACGTCCTTCAATGCCTGACGCAGAATCCATTTGCCCAGTTCATAAAAATGCGTATCGTTCTCAAGCCACGGGATAAACCTTCCCGGAGAAACCTCGCCGTAAGGCTCCTTCTTCCAGCGAAGCAGCGCCTCCATTCCGACGATTTTGCTGCTGTCGGCATAGACAATCGGCTGATAGCAAAGATAAAAGCCATCGCAGTTGTTAACGATACTCTTCTGCATATCGACAATCAGCTTCATATCCTGTCTGGTACTGTCTGCCTGTTCATTATTAAAGTAGGTCAGTTCGCCGAGACGCTCTCTCTTAGAGACACGGAGTGCATACAGCGCACAGGCCTGAATCGACTTTTCATCACTGTTGCAGTGGCGGACAACCACGGCGCCGGCGGATAAACCGAGCGGAATCTGACGGCCACCGACGTAAATCTTATGGGAGGCAATATCACGAATCTGTGCGTACAGCTTCTCAGCTTCTGCCTCTCCTCCCTCACGAAGGCAAATGCCGAACTTGACTCCATCCAGACGGAAAACCATGCCATTTCCGTTTTCCTTCAAAAGAAGCCGGATGTTCTCGGCAAAATCGTGCAGTATCTGATTCCCGACAACATAATCATATATCGTGTTAATATTCGTAAAATCGTTAATACCGATAATCAGGACAAGCGATTTCACATTCTGATGACGGTTGGAACGCAGCTCATGGACAAATTCGTAAGCGTTATAAAGATTAGTAATCGGATCAACATTATCAATTAACCCGTGATTGTCCAGCGTTCCGACAAACAAATCGAGATTTCCGGCATCATCCTTCAGCATGATACCGCGGCATCGGCACATCACATAGTCCCCGTCCTTATTACGAGCACGGTATTCTGCATCATGCATCTTCTTTGTTCCCGCAAATACGGCCTGAATGTCATCATTGAAAGCCTTTCGGTCATCGGGATGAACTACCGCTTCCCAAACCGCAGCCCCATCAGCAAAGAACTCACCGGGCAGGCCGAAATACTCTACCGCATTTTGAGACCAACGGGTTACCCCGGTTCGGAAATTCGTCATATAAATATATCGACGATCCGAAGTCTGCGCCAAAGCATCAAATACACGATTTTCCAAGCCCGATAAATCCAGTTTCATCGTTTTTTCCTCCTTCTTCAAAAGGGATTCTTCTACCGAAATTGAAACCATACCTGCCATTTTGTTTCATTCTACTTCATAACACTTGTTTCATCAATATCTTTTTAGGAGAACAAAAGCCAAATGTAAAAAAATATTGCATTTTCAGCGGATTTATTTCTTATTTTTCAGCATCAATCATGCAGCGCCGCTTCCGCCTCTGTCTGTGCCGGTCCATCCAGCACAATCCCGTTTTTGTCAAACCGCGATCCATGGCACGGGCACTCCCAGGTTCGGTTCTCCCCGTTCCATACAAGCTCAGAGCCCATATGCGGACAGCGCGGCTTTCGCCGCAGAAGATTTCCTGCCGTCAGCCCCTTCGCGTTGACCGCAGCATGCTCCCGGATTGCATGCATTCCCGCAAGGAAATGCAGCCGCTGCGGCTTAAAAAGCGCCATTGCATCCGTAAGCACCTTCTGCTCCCCGGCTCCTCCGCCCATTTCCTCCATGCCGCACATCTGCGCGCTGAGAATTTTCGCACAGGCCATCGCTCCGGTCATCCCCCATTTTTTCAACCCGGACGCCACATACCAGTACGGCCGTAAAAGGGAGAATTTGCCGACAAACGGAAGGTCATCGTGCGTGATGCAGTCCTGGGCAGACCATTTGCCGACAACCTGCGCCTCGGGGAACTTCTCCCTCAGACATTTTTCCAGATGCCGGAACCCGCAGCAGTCCGCACATTCTCCGGTGCGATGTCCCCCGCCTCCCACAAGCAGGATGTCCCCATAAAAGCGATAGGACAATTCATCCGTCCCGATCCCGTAATACATTCCCTCAAATTGCGGCACATTCTTGACTGCAAGCACATAGCTGCGTTTCTGTGACATTCGCAGGGGGTACCACCCCGGTGCAATCACAAACGGATAATGGCAGGCAAATACGATATGCTTCGCCGTCACGACGCCCCGATTGGTTCGGATTTGGTGTCCATGAACCTTCTCCACCCTCGTATCCTCGTAAATGGTCAGCTTCTTCGCAATTGCCGCAAGAAACTTGAGCGGATGAAATTGTGCCTGTTCGGCAAATCGCACTGCCCCGGTAACCGCAAACGGAAGCGGCGTATCGGTTTCATAGGTTGCCGGGATGCCCAGTGCACGCGCCACCTCCGCCTCCCGGTGAAGCAGTCTCGTCTCCTTTTCGCACGTATAAAGCCATGACTCCGTCCGCCGGAAATCGCAGGTAATCTGCTCCCTTTGAATCAGCTTCTCATATTCGTCAATCATCTGCTGGTGAAATGCCGCATAGGTCCACGCTGCGTCGAACCCATAGTTTTTTGTCAGTTTGTCATAAATCAAACCATGCTGGCTGGTAATCTTCGCCGTTGTCCCCTCCGTCTGCCCGCTGCCAACCCGAACCGCCTCCAGCACGACTGCCTTCTTCCCTCGGCGCATCAGTTCGTAAGCGGTCAGAAGACCCGCGAGTCCCCCGCCGATGATCGCCACCTCCGTTTTCAGATTTCCCGAAAGCGCTGCAAAATGCGGCAGCTCCGCATCCTTGTGCCACACGGAAAACTCCGCCGCTTTCCCATACTCCCCTCTATCCTTCGCATTCTTTCTGTCACTCATTATCGCTTCCCTGCCTTTGCTTTTTAGAAAATACTGTCAAAAACAACATTTTCATAATTGTATCCGACTGACAGAAATCTATACGGGGCAAGGAGTTCTGCACGCGAAATTTCCGCATAAGGCAAGTCACCGGCTTGTAATCTGCCATTTATTTGGTTTATAGAAAAAACGTACCAATGAGATGTACCGCAAATGCCGCACCCCATGCAATCAGGCATTGTCCGACGACAACCAACATCGCCCACTTTCTTCCGAGCTCGCGGCGAATCGACGCCACTGCCGCCACACACGGCGTATAGAGCAGACAGAACACCAAAAGGGACGCCGCATTTAACGGAGTCAGAAGCTCTAAAAGCATTGCCTTTGAAGGAATCAGGACATTCAGGGTGGAAACCACACTCTCTTTTGCCATAAAGCCGGTAATCAGAGCGGTCGAGATTCTCCAGTCGCCGAAACCAAGCGGTTCAAACAGCGGCGTAATCCATCCCGCCATCACGGCAAGCATACTGTTCTGGGGATCAGCCACCTTATTGAACTGCGGGTCAAACGTCTGCAGAACCCAGATAATAATAGTAGCAAGGAAAATAATCGTAAATGCCTTCTGCAGGAAGTCCTTCGCCTTATCCCACAAAAGCTGCAATACATTTTTCGCGCCCGGCATACGGTAGTTCGGAAGCTCCATAACGAACGGAACCGCCTCGCCCTTAAACTTCGTGTTCCTCATCACAAGCGCCGCCAGAATACCGATGGCAATTCCTAGAAAATACAGCAGCGCTACAACAATCACACTGTATCCCGGGAAAAATGCCACTGCAAAAAACGCGTAAATCGGAAGCTTTGCCGAACAGCTCATAAACGGCGTCAGCAAAATCGTCATCTTACGGTCACGCTCCGAGGAAAGCGTGCGGCTGGCCATAACGCCCGGCACCGTGCAGCCGAAACCAATCAGCATCGGCACGATACTCCGTCCCGAAAGACCAATCTTACGCAAAAGCTTATCCATGACAAATGCCACTCGCGCAATGTATCCGCTGTCCTCCAACATAGAGAGGAAAAAGAACAGCGTCACAATAATCGGCAGGAACGACAAAACACTTCCCACGCCCTGAAAAATACCGTCAATCACCAGCGAGCGCAGCGTTGCATTGACCTTTGCGGTCACCAGCGCATCCTCTGCAACGTCGGTCAGCCATTCAATCCCCATTTCCATCAGGTCGGCAAGCCCCTGGCCAATCACACCAAACGTCATAAAGAACACAAACAGCATAATGGCCGCAAATGCCGGAAGTGCCGTATATTTGCCGGTAAGCACCTTATCGATGCGGCGGCTTCTGGCATGTTCCCTGCTCTCCTTCGGCTTTACCACAGCCGCTTCACACAGTTTCCGTATAAAATGAAAACGCATATCCGCTATGGCCGCTGCACGGTCAAGCCCGCGTTCCTTCTCCATCTGGCAGATAATATGCTCCAGCATATCCTTTTCATTTTCATCAAGGTTCAGCTTCCGTAAAATACGCTCATCCCCTTCTGCCAGCTTCGACGCCGCAAAACGAAGCGGAATACCCGCATTCTCCGCATGATCCTCAATCAGGTGCATAATACCATGAATGCAGCGATGTACGGCATTGTTGCCAATCTTTGGGTCACAGAAATCCACCCGAGCCGGCTTCTCCTGATACATAGCAACATGGATCGCATGGTCAATCAGCTCGTCGATACCCTCGTTCTTCGCCGCGGAGATCGGTACAACCGGAACCCCCAGCATAGCCTCCATTTCGTTGATACGGACAGCTCCGCCGTTTTCGCGAACCTCATCCATCATGTTCAGCGTCAGAACCATGGGAATCCCCAGCTCCATCAGCTGCATCGTGAGATAAAGGTTTCGCTCAATGTTGGATGCATCAACAATATTGATAATTCCCTTCGGCTTCTCCGAAAGGATAAATTCTCTTGTTACAATCTCCTCACCGGTATAGGGAGACATCGAATAAATACCGGGCAAATCCGTAATTTTCGTATTGTCATAGCCGCGAATCACACCATCTTTCCGATCCACAGTTACACCGGGGAAATTCCCCACATGCTGATTGGAACCTGTCAGGCGGTTAAACAGCGTCGTTTTACCGCAGTTCTGATTCCCCGCAAGCGCAAAGGTAATCGTCGTGCCCTCCGGCAAAGGATTCTCGTGCTCCTTCCGGTGGTATTTGCCGCCTTCGCCCAGACCGGGATGCGGAATCGCCGGCCTGCGTTCCCGTTCCGGACGTTCCCCCGCAGATTCCTTCGGTCTTTCTATCAAAATCTGTTCCGCATCGGCAAGCCGCAGCGTCAGTTCATAACCATGAATTAAAAATTCCGCCGGGTCCCCCATCGGAGCGTATTTTACAAGTGTAATCTCTACCCCGGGAATCAGTCCCATATCCAGAAAATGCTGACGCAGAGCCCCTTCCCCGCCGATTGCGGTAATCACTGCGGTTTTTCCGATTTCCAAATCCTTTAGTGTCATGTTTGTCCCCGTTTCCGAGAATTATACAAAGAGTCGTACTCTCTCCCATTCTCTTATGCATCAATCGCGTATATTATACACTAACCCATACAAAAAAGTCAGTAGAAATTTTGGAGGAAACTCCATTTTTCTGCTGACTTCTGTCATTCCCTATCATTTCACGGCACCCGGAGCCGCATCTGCGACGCCCGGGGAAGCGACAAAGTTTTTTTTGTTCTTATAGTATCTTACAGCATGTGTGCTCTCAGCTCTTCCGCGCTCTTAGCAGACAGATAAGCCGGCGCAATGTCAAATGCCGTCTTGCAGCCGCTCTGACCTTCCTTTCCGAGACGGTATGCGGCACGTGCAAATGCAACAAGGACGCATGCGGTAAACTCCGGATTGGAATCCAGCTTCAGGCTGTACTCAATTACATGATTATGCTCCAGATTCCAGCCGGTCCTGCCGCTCTGAATGACAAATCCGCCATGCGGAATACCGCTGTGCTCTCTTTGCAGCTCTTCCTCGGTAATGAAATGAACGGTTGTATCATAGTCGGCAAAGTAGTTCGGCATATTATCTGTCTGCTAAGAGCGCGNNAGCCTTGTCAGCGCCCTCTTCTGCTACAACGAAGCATTCACGGGTGTGCTTCTGTCTGGTAGTCAATTCCGGATTGGAACCGCTTCTTACAGCCTCCAATGCGCTCTCCACCGGAACGGTGTACTGCTTACCGTTTGCAACGCCCTCAACACGACGGATAGCATCGGAATGACCCTGGCTTACGCCCTTGCCCCAGAAGGTATAGTTACTGCCTGCCGGAAGGATCGCATCGGAATACAGACGGTTCAGAGAGAACATACCCGGATCCCAGCCTACGGAAATCACACCGATTTTGCCGCTTTCCTTTGCTGCTGCATCAACATCTGCAAAATGCTCGGGAATGCATGCATGCGTGTCGAAACTGTCCACTACATGAAAATACTTCACATATTCCCTTGTCTGCTTCGGCAAATCCGTTGCGCTGCCTCCGCAGAGAATCATAACGTCAATCTTGTCCTTAAAGTCAGGAACTGACGCTGCCGGATATACCTTAACACCTTCCGTTAAAATCTTAACCGTCTCCGGATCTCTTCTGGTAAATACCGCTGCCAGCTCCAGATCGTCGTTCTGACGGATGGCACACTCAATGCCCCGTCCCAGGTTACCGTATCCAATGATACCGATTTGAATACTCATATGTAATCCTCTAACTTTCCCTTTATTTCCACAAAGAATCTCTTTGTCGGATTCGTCGTCAGTTCTGCTTCCATGCACTTCTGGTAAACAGAATCAATATAGGTAAAATCTCCAAGCGTCCCGCGAGCATGTCAGCGCTCAACACAAGCTTGGACAATGTGCTGTAGGCGCCGTAATTACAGGTCGGCCCCACCGCCTCAAGACCCGGACCGATGTTATTAAAGCATGAAATAACCGCCGATCCATTTGTAATCACGCTGAAACCATCCAGTGAAATCACGATAAAACTAAGTACAATAATCAGAACATAGGCAGCAAGATACGCATTCGCATTCTGAATAACATTTTCCTTTACGGCCTTTCCGTTATTGCGTACCACCTGTACCCGGCTCGGGTACAATACCTGATGAAGGTTGCGTCGGAGGCTCTTGACAAGAAGCAGGAGGCGTCCGCATTTCAAACCGCCGCCGGTACTTCCGGCACACGCACCGACAAGCATCAGGCAAAGCAAAATCGCCTTGGAAAAACTCGGCCACAAATCAAAATCCGTCGTTGCATATCCGGTCGTGGTAATCACGCTGGCAACCTGAAATGCCGAATGACGAATCGTCTCGGAAAGCGTCGGAAACAATCCGCGGATATTCCATGTAATTGCTGCGGTACTGCCCACAACAAAAAAGAGATACCAACGAAGCTCCTCGTCGCCGAATACGCTCTTAAACTGGCGAAGCAACAGCAAGTAATAGCAGCTGAAGTTCACACCGAACAGCAGCATGAAGACCGTACAGACATTTTGTATATACGGGCTGAAGCTTGCGATACTGTCGTTTCTCGTACCGAATCCGCCCGTCCCCGCCGTACCGAATGCCGTACATGCGGAATCGAAAAGCGGCATGCCGCCAATCATCAGGAAGATAAAATTAAGCACGGTCAGAAGGATGTACATCAAGTACAAAATCTTCGCCGTCTCTTTGATATGCGGCACCAGCTTGCCGACGTCCGGCCCCGGGCTCTCCGCGCGCATCAGATGCATCGTAAAACCGCTGCCCTCTCCGCCGGAAGGAATCAGTGCCAGCAAAAAAACCAGAACACCCATACCGCCGATCCAGTGCGTAAAGCTGCGCCAGTAAAGAATGGAATACGGCAGCCCCTCTACCTCCGGAAGAATCGAAGNNCTTCCGGCGCTGGCGATTGCCGGCTCCCGTTGTCGAGAACCCCGATATCGTTTCAAACAGGGCGTCGACGAAGTTCGGAATCGCACCGGAGAAATAGAACGGAAGGCATCCGAGCAAGCTCATAATAATCCAGCTCAACCCGACACAAACCATACCTTCACGCGCATAAAAATTCAGTTTCGCCTTACGACTCCAAAGCGTACTGACAGCTACAATCAATGCAATCAAAACAATCGTTACGGCAAATCCCCATACAGAATCCTTTTCGCCCATAGCTGCGGCAATCGCCAGCGCCGGAAGCATCAGGACGGCTTCGATGGCTAAAATTCTGCTGATAAATTTGCCAATCATTTTATAGTTCATGCCATTATTCCTCGAAAATGTCATTGATACGGCTGATAACCTTCTTATGTCCGGTAACGACCAGTACCGTGTCGCCCCTGGTATAGCAGGTATTTCCATCCGGAATCCAGAACTTCGGCCCGTGGCTGATACATGCAATCAGTACATTTTTCTTTAGTTTCAGGTTCTTAAACGGCACGCCGCAGTTCTTCACCGTCTCATCGACGAAGAACTCAAGCGCTTCAACCTTACCGTCCGCAATCGCATGAACAGAAAGCGCCGCACCGGCCTGATTCTTAAATGCACGAACGTATCGTACAATATTGTTACTGCACAGCTCCTTCGGATTAACCACACGTCCGAGCGGCATATTGTCAAGCATCGGCATACGGTCGATGCGGTCCAGCTTTGTGATAACCTGCGGAACACCGCAATTATGAGCAAAAAGCGAATTGATCACATTCATCTCATCGAAGCCGGTCAGGGAAACGACCGCATCACACTGCGCAAGTCCCTCACTTTCCAACAACGTCAGGTTGGTTGCGTCACCATGAACGATGTGCGCCTTCGGCAGGTTCTCCGCAAGATACTGACATCTGTCTGCATCCTGCTCTACAATCGTAATACCGATACCGCTCTTTTCAAGACGCCGCGCCAGATAGTGGCTGATGCGGCCACCGCCTNNCCGCCGCAAATCATAACACGTTTTACACGAAGGGAAATCAGTCCCAGCTTCTTGAGGAGCTGCGTCAGGTTGCTCGTCGGCGCCGTAACCAGGCAACGGTCTCCTGCCTCTAGATCACAGTTACCATCGGGGATAATTGCGCTGCCGCCGCGAACAATCGCACATACCAGCACTTTAATTCCGATAATCGAGTTAATTTTACTGAGCGGACATCCGCACAGGGGACTGCCCTCCTCAACCTTAATCTCTACGATTTCCACGCGGTTCTTAGCAAAGGATTCTCTCTTCAAAAATCCCGGGTACTGAAGCAGCCGCTCGATTTCGATTGCCGCCTGACGCTCCGGATTTACCTCAAGGGACAAACCGAACGCATCACGCATACGGTAAACCTGTTCGCTGTACTCAGGGTTACGGATACGTGCAATGGTATGTAAATTCTTATTGATTTCATGCGCGGTCATACAGCAGAGCAAATTCACCTCGTCTTCGCCGATTGCCGCAATCAGCAAATCCATATGCTCCACATCCGCCTGCTGCAATACGGAAAGAGACGCGCAGTTTCCCAGGATACCGATGACATCGTACCGGTTTACCGCCTCCTCCAAAACGCTCTGCTTGGAATCAATTAACGTAATGTCATTATCTTCTTCGGCCGAAAGCTGTCGGATTAACGCCAGACCAACTTTTCCACCGCCCGCAACTATAATCTTCACGACAAAATCTCCTGTTTTTCGTTACTGCCTTTGTATTATACTCTTTTCTTTGCAAGAAATCAATTCCCGACATACCATTCCCACCGACTTTTCTGATGTAATGTGCTAAAATCGGCAGGTTAGAACAAAGACGGGCTGCTTCCCCTCCGCGCAGGCGCACATGTGAAACGGAGCCGCCGTTACTGCGGCCGCTCCGTCGTCTTTGCATCTGTTTTCTATTCCGCATCACGAATCATCTTGCGAATCGGCAAAATCATCGCCGGCGATACCGACAGTTCATCCACCCCCATATCGAGGAAGGTCTGTGTGAGTTCCGTATCTGCGCCAAGCTCGCCGCAGATTCCCGCCCAGATTCCGGCTCGGTGCG
>DLOO01000003.1:10446-21247 GCA_002479645.1 Lachnoclostridium sp. UBA7482
AACGCAGCTTCGAGCGTTGTTTGTTCTGACGGTCAACCGCCAGCGTGTACTGCGTCAAATCGTTCGTTCCGATGCTGAAAAAATCCACTTCCTTTGCAAGCAAATCGCTGATAACTGCCGCCGCGGGCGTCTCAATCATAATGCCCTCTTCCACTTCGCCAAACGGAATGCCCTCGGCGTTCAGCCCCGCTTTCACATCTGCCACGATTGCCTTGATATCGCGAATCTCCCGTACCGAAGTAATCATCGGGTACATAATCGAAAGATTGCCGAATGCGCTTGCACGAAACAACGCTCGAAGCTGCGTTTTGAAGATCTCCGGTTCACTCAGGCAAATGCGGATTGCCCGGTAACCGAGTGCGGGATTTTCCTCCCTGCCAAGGTTAAAATACCCAACCTGTTTATCCGCACCGATATCCAGCGTACGGATAATCACCTTCTTGCCGGCCATTGTCTCCGCCACCTGCTTATATGCGGCAAACTGCTCCTCTTCCGTCGGGAAATTGTCCTTCTCCAGATACAAAAATTCACTCCGGAACAATCCGATTCCCGCCGCATCGTTCTGTACGACCGTCTCAAGGTCCGAAACGTTTCCGATATTGGCATAGAGTTTCACTCTCCGCCCGCTCTTTGTAACGGTGTCCTTCCCCTTCAGTCCCTGCAGCAGCTGCTTCTGCCGAAGATCCTGCTCCCGCTTTTCTTCGTATTCGGCCAGGGTTGCCTCATCCGGATCGACAATCAGCGTGCCGGTATAACCGTCAACAACTGCCATCCTCCGATTCCATTCCTCCCGGATGTCCACTTTAATCAGCGCCGGTATGCCCATGGTACGCGCCAGAATCGCCGTATGCGAATTGGCGGAGCCCATCCTTGTAACAAATGCAAGCAGCTTTGTTTTGTCCATTTGCACCGTCTCACTGGGCGCCAGATCCTCCGCAGCCACGATACACGGTTCCTGCATTTCCCCTTCCTCCGGATTGCCGCAGAGGACCCGCAGCATACGCTCGGAAATGTCCTTCACATCCGCGCTTCGCGCCTTAAAATACTCATCGTCCATGTTGGCAAACATTTCCGAAAAATTCTCTCCGGTCGTTGCAACCGCCGCCTCGGCATTGAGCTTCTGATTTTCAATCAGGCTCACCACCGAATCGTTGTAATCGACGTCATCCAACATCATTGCATGCACCTCAAGAATCTGCGCATGTTCCTCGCCTACTTCCTTTACGGCCTTTTCATAGAGGGCATTCAGCTCCCTGATTGCCGCCTGCTTTGCCGACTCATAACGTGCGAGCTCTGCCGCGGTATCCTCTGCCCTTCTGTGCACAATGACGTGTTCCTGCTTCTTGCGGCATACAATCCTGCCGATTGCAATACCTCCGAAAACCTTAACTCCTTTACATATCTCCATAAAAATCACCGGCTCCCTAATCCATATTTACAGGTTTGCTTTCATAAAACTCTCAATCGCCTTAATCGCCTGCTCCTCATCGTCGCCCTCGGCGGTAACGGTAACACTGTCGCCCTTCTTAACGCCAAGTCCCATAACAGCCATTAGTTTTCCTGCCTCTGCCTTTTTTCCGTTTACGTCAAGCGTAATCACGGAAGAAAACTGCTTTGCTTCCTTCGCCAGCTGTCCGGCAGGCCTTGCATGGATTCCGATTTCATCGGTAATCACATAGGTAAAATCCTTCATGGTATTTCCCTCCAGAAACTAAAATAAACCCTTGCTGCCTATTCGTGCAATTTATCTCCGTTCGTAGCAATCACATCCTTATACCAGTAAAAGGACTTCTTTTTGTAACGTTCCAGGCTTCCCCGCCCATCATCATCGCGGTCTACGTAAATGTAGCCATAGCGTTTCTTCATCTGTGCCGTCGACGCGCTGACAATATCAATACAGCCCCAGGAGGTGTATCCCATCAGTTCCACACCATCCCGAATCGCCTTCTC
The DNA here is from genome assembly GCA_002479645.1 of Lachnoclostridium sp. UBA7482. GTDB lineage: Bacteria > Bacillota > Clostridia > Lachnospirales > Lachnospiraceae > ISDg. The sequence continues at coordinate 12,397 of DLOO01000003.1, forward strand.
CGCTTCCAGAAGATGCTCCCGCAGATACGCTATCCGATAATCGTCATTGACCGTCCACTGCCCATGTTCATCCTTCACGAGTTCATCCGCTGCGCCCAGACCGTTTTCAACAATGAATAACGGAAGCTGATAGCGGTCATACAGTTTATTGAGCGTATAACGAAGCCCCTGCGGATCAATCTGCCAGCCCCAGTCCGTCGCTTTCAGATAGGGATTGACATAACCGTGGCTTAAGTTTCCGCCGGTCTCCTTTGCGCCCTTGGGCTCCACCGCATCACATATACTAGAATAATAACTGAACGAAATAAAATCAACCGTATTTTCCCGAAGAATCCGTAAATCGTCCGGTCCCATCGCCAGATGGATACCCTTTTCCTCAAATTCACGCAGAATATAGGCAGGATACTCTCCCCTTGCGTGAATATCGGCAAACAGCAGGGTCTCGCGGTCGTGAAGCATGGTCTTTATGACATCGTCCGGATTGGGCGAAAGCGGGTAAATGGTGACCCCCAGAATCATGCAGCCGACTTTGGCATCCGGTATCATTTGGTGTGCCAGTCCGGTTGCCAGCGCACTTGCCACCAGCTCGTGGTGTATCGCCTGGTAGAGATCCTGCTCCGTCAGTTCGCTTCGCGGGGTCAGAATGCCGCCGCTCGATAACGGTGCATGCATCAGCGAATTGATTTCATTGAAGGTCAGCCAGTATTTGACCTTGTCCTTATAACGGGTAAAAATCGTTTTGCAGTAATTCACATAAAAATCAATGAGCTTTGGGCTTCTCCAGCCGTCGTATTTTTTCGCAAGTCCGAGCGGCGTCTCGTAATGGGAAATGGTTACTAATGGCTGTATGCCGTATCGCAGGCACTCGTCGAACACACGGTCGTAGAATGCCAGTCCCTCCTCGTTCGGCTCCCGCTCATCCCCTTCCGGGTAGATGCGCGACCAAGCGATGGAGGTTCGAAACACCTGAAATCCCATCTCGGCAAATAACCGGATGTCCTCCCGATACCGATGATAAAAATCGATTCCCTCCAGCTTCAGGTTATCTTCTGTCGGCGCCTCCGTAACGATTCCCTTGCGCTCACCGGCAATTCCTTTCGGAAGAATGTCCTGTACGGACAAGCCTCTGCCGCCTTCGCGGTACGCGCCCTCACACTGGTTCGCCGCCACCGCGCCGCCCCACAGAAAATCCTTTGGAAAATCACTCATGGCACCGTACCTCCAACAGCTCGTCTCCTACGGTCACCGCGCCGTCCGCCGAGGTTGTAATCTCTGCATAATCCTCGGTATTGGTAACGATGACCGGCGTAACCAGCTCATAACCGGCATTCTTAATTGCCTTTCGATTAAATTCCCAAAGCAGCTGCCCCCGGCGGATTTCCTCCCCGACGGACACCTTTGCCGTATAGTGTTTTCCCTGCAAATTCACCGTATCAATGCCGACGTGAATCAGGATTTCAATTCCGCTGCTGCTTCGTAAACCGATGGCATGCTTTGTATCAAATACATTGGCAACCGTGCCGTCAAAGGGTGCGTAGACCTTTCCTTCGCTCGGAAGGATGGCGATACCCTGACCGAGAATTCCTTCCGCAAAGGTCGGGTCGCTTACTGTGTCGAGTGCGACCGCCGTCCCATTCAAAGGTGCATAAATCTTATACTCTACTCCGGTAGTATTCTTATCTGTTCCCTTCACCTTTTTTGCATTTGCCTCTCCGGGCGCTGCCGCAGCGTCTGCCTCAGAGACTGCATGTTCATCCTCGGGAGCCGTTGCCGCACCTTCCTCCGGCGGGTCATCAATTCCAAGGAAAAATGATACTGCAAATGCGACGGAAAACGCAATCGCCGCGCCGATACAGGCGAGCATGATATTTCGCGGCCCCTGGTCACCGATATACCCGGGCAGCGCCAGGAGTCCGGGCGAACCGGAGGTGTAACGTCCGACGCCGGTAATCCCGAGGAAGAAGCCTGCTACACCGCCGCCGATCATTGCCGCAATCAGAGGTCTCTTAAAACGCAGGCTGATACCGTACATGGCTGGCTCCGTGATACCGCAGACAGCGGTAATCCCGGCTGATGTCGCCAGCTGCTTGATCTCTGAATTTTTCGTACGAACCGCCACCGCAAGCGACGCCCCGCCCTGTGCGATGTTCGAGCCGAGCATTCCCGGTCCGACTACTGTATCGAAGCCGGCCGTCGCAATGTTGTTGATACCGATGGGAATCAGACCGTAATGCATACCTGTCATAACCATAAGCGGTGTGAAAATACCCACAACCATCGGCACGAGCCAGCCGACACGCGCATTCAGGAAATTGATTCCATCTGCAATCCACTCACCCAGAATATTTCCGAGCGGTCCGAGCGCGATCAGCGCAACCGGTGCGGTAATAATCAGGGTAAGAAGCGGCTTGGTGAAGAATTTGACCGGCTTCGGCGAAACCTTGTCCGCTAACGGTTCCACATAGGACATAAACCAGACGGCAAGGATAATCGGAATAACCGAAGACGAATAGCCGACAAGCGACACCGGAAGGCCGATGAAGGAAAGCGAGGCCTCCTCCGCTTTGGCTGCATTTACCATACTTTGAAAGGTCGGATGCAGCAGCACGCCCGCGATGGACATCGCCATATAGGGGTTGCACTTAAATTTGTGTGCTGCAGAATTGGCAATCAGAAACGGCAGAAAGTAAAATGCTGCATCTGCAAAAAAATTCAGAAACTGATACGTCTGCGAACTCGTATCAATCAACTGAAACGCCACAAGAAGCGCCATGACGGCTTTCAGCATACCTGCACCGGTAATCGCCGGAATAATCGGTGTGAAAATGCCTGCAATCGTATCCAACACCCTTACAACCGGCCCCTTATCCTCTGTCGGCGTCTCCTTGGCACCCTTGTCAAAATTCCCAAGCTCCAGAAGCTCGCGGTACACATTGGCCACATCACTTCCGATTACGACCTGGTACTGCCCGCCTTTATTTACAACGCCTACCACACCCTTTGTCTTTTTCAGGGCATCGGTCTGCGCCGCACTGTCATCTGACAGATTAAACCGAAGTCTCGTCGCGCAATGGGTTACCGACTGTACATTCTTTTCTCCGCCGACCATCTGTAAAATGTCGGCTGCCAGTTTCTTATAATCCATACCAATCTCTCCTTAACTTATTTGGGAACTTTCCTATAAAGTAAAGTCAAACCCGGACGACGGAAATAACGCGCGATACATTATCACCGGCATCCGGGTTTTGCATACGTAATGTTACATTCCCTCTCCAGTTATTAGATTGGCTTATTTTTACGGGAAATATGCATGAACATACACTTATTTTCCATAAAAATAAATATCTTTTGCGGTTCCGTCATCGGCCGTTCGGACTTTGTTTCTATCCGCTTATCTATCCCAGAACCGTATCCAGCACAAGCATCAGTGTAAATCCCAACGAAAAGGCAAGGGTACCAATATTGGAATGCTCCCCCGCAGCCATTTCGGGAATCAACTCCTCCACCACGACATACAACATTGCACCGGCGGCAAAACAGAGCAGATACGGAAGCAGCGGAAGGATTAGCCCCGAGACCATGACGGTAATCAAGGCTGCGATAGGCTCCACTACGCCGGACAGCGTTCCGTAGACGAATGCCCTTTTCTTCGACATCCCCTCGGCTTTCAGCGGCATGGAAATAATAGCGCCCTCGGGAAAATTTTGAATGGCAATACCGATGGATAAAGCCAACGCGCCCATGAGAGTAATTCCGGAATTTCCATTAACCCAGCCGGCAAGCACAACGCCTACTGCCATTCCCTCCGGAATGTTGTGCAGGGTAACCGCCAGTACCAGCATCGTTGTTTTGGCAAGCTTTGCCTTAATTCCCTCCTGCTCATTCGTGCTGATATGAAAATGCGGTATGGTTTTATCAAGAACAAGCAAAAATACGATTCCAAGCCAAAAGCCTGCTACCGCAGGCATAACCGAAAGTTTCCCCATGTGTGAGCTTTTTTCAATTGCCGGGATGATAAGACTCCAAATAGAAGCGGCTACCATAACACCGGCGGCAAATCCCGAAAGCGATTTTTCAACCTGTTCAGTGAGTTTATTTTTAACGAATAAGACGCAGCCCGCTCCAAGCATTGTGCCCATGGAGGGCAGAATCATACCGATTACCAATTCTTTTGTCATTTCCAGTACCATCTCCAATCTTAGTCGCAAAACAACGATATTATTGCCGTTATACAGAACACAGCCTTTTCAAATCCGGAATATATTCCCAATACTTTCATTTGATTTCCCGTCTCCGTTTTACCACGGTTTCCGTTATATTGCGCATTACACGTTTACCATGCTGGTTCGTTATTTCAATTGTCAGCTCAGCCAGTCCATTTTTCCCATTTCGCACCGTAAGGTTGGTAATCTCAGCCACTCCTGTCAGTTCATCTCCGGCAAACACCGGCTGAAACCACTCGATTTTAGTTGACATCCCGGCAATCAGTTCTTCTCCGAAAAAGTCATTTTCCAAGTACTTTGCCCAGACACACATAAACGACATTACACCCGGTGCAATAATCTGTCCGAAATGCGTATTTTTTGCATATTCTTCCTCTGTATGTAGCGGCACATTATCGTATTTTCTTGCAAAATCAAGCATCTCCTCCCGCTCAATAACCGCCGGCTCAAGCTGCTTATACATTCCGATTTTCAAATCATCAAAGTACATATCGTACCTCCTATCACGTTCGTTATTACCGGAAAACGGAAGCCTTAGAAATATCTGCCGCATACCGCTTTGCTTATTGTTTTATCAAATATGCATATCCTTTTTACTGAACACAACGATTCCTAATACAGACAATACGATACTTCCGAAAAACAAAATACAAATCCCGACCATTGCACTGCTTTCCCCCGCGACAATCTGTTCCGGATCAAACAATGTAAAGAATGAAAAATATTTTGCCTTTTCCGCACTTCCTCCCACATTGGCAAGCATCTGCATCACATACATAAATGCAGGAATCCCCGCGCCGAAAGCAATGCTGTATCTTGTTTCGGAAAAAATACAGGAAGCAAGAAAACAGATGCCCGAAATAAACAAATGCAGGCACAATAAGCCGACATTGAGTTTTAGAAGAGCTGCTATCTCCAGTTCATTCGGAAAACTACTCTCGGCAACCGCTATTTCCAACACAGTAGCGTAAGAAATCAGGATAAGAATGCCGGTAACAACTACCGTCATCTGCGTAAATGCAATGACCCGACGTTTGACAGGCGCAGCGACCAGCGAAACCATAGAGCCGTTGTCTACATATTTGGCAATCACCCCGTTACCCCGCAGAATACAAAACACCATAGGAAAAATCAGCAGGATAAATCCGTAAAGATAGGAAATCATGAACCCTAACAGACTTGTCGCTCCCGCACTCATTCCAACCGACGCCATAAGCTCCGGCATCATCTCCGCAAACCCATCCAGCATTTCCATCATTTTAGGGTCATACATGGTAATTATGATGGAAACATATAATGTGATAACCGCAGCAAATATTACCAGTAATTTGACGCTGCCTCTCATTTCCCGCTTATATAATGCCCGGTTAATCATTTTTTTCACCCCCATAGTAGTGCATAAATATTTCCTCAAGGCTTTGCTTTGTGGTGACAGTGACTGTCAGTCCATCACGGACGCCGCCGAAATCCTTTGCAAAAGATTCCGCCTCATCCTGAGTGTCCAATGTAACCGTATAGGGACGCACATGCCGTTTGCGCAACGCTTCAACCGAATCGACTGCGGCAAGTTTCCCTTCCCGTATAATGCCGACACGGTGGCAGGTGCGCTCGACTTCCTCAAACATATGGCTTGAAATAAGGATTGTCTTTCCCTGTGCCTTTTCTTCTTCGAGAAGCTCTATAAAACGGTTCTGCATCAGGGGGTCAAGCCCGCTGGTCGGTTCGTCCAGAATCAAAATCTCCGGGTCATGCATAAATGCCGCAACGATGGCGATTTTTTGTTTCATTCCCTTGCTCATTTTTTTGATTTTTCCTTTGGGGTTTAACTCAAACCGTTCCAACAGCTCCTTCTGCCGCGTCTTTGCGCCAATACCCCGATAACTCGCAAGAAACCGTAAAAAATCCGTTCCCGTCATGTCGTCAAAAAAACTGATTTCGCCGGTGATGTACCCAAGCCTTTGCTGAATTTTGTCACGGTCTTTCCAGCAGTCAAGCCCATCTATCGTACAATGTCCGGATTTTGATTTCAAAAAACCCATAAGATGCCGGATTGTCGTTGTTTTGCCCGCGCCGTTCGGACCCAGAAATCCAAACGCTTCCCCTTGATTAACATGGAACGACACATCAAAAATACCTTTTCCCCCGCCATAATCACGGGTAACGTTTTCCAGTTTTATCGTGTTCATAAATATTCCTCCTCGTATACCATGCTCTTAAACAATTTATTCCGGTTTCCGATTTGTCTTTCCATTGCGGACAGACTGAACGGATTCCCCTGTTGTTAATGCGCATCCCTTTCCAACAAACGCTGATACGTCATATCCATACCAAATGCGCCTAACGGGGCAGTGATAATGATGGACAACACGGCTACCGACAATACAATATTTCCGCAGGGCAAACCTAAAGCCAATGGAACAGAACCAATCGCCGCCTGAACCGTAGCCTTCGGCAGATAGGCAATGACGCAGAAGATCCTTTCTTTTAAGTTAAGCTTTGTGCCTATTAAGCACAGATAAACGCCGACGGAGCGGAATAAAAGCGCAAGCATAATCAAAAGAACAGCGCCAAACCCTGCTTCCAAAGTATAACGAATGTCAACAGCCGCTCCCACAAGCACAAATAAAATGACTTCGGCGGCAATCCACAGCTTGCCGAATTTTTCGGAAAGACGAGCCGAAACCGAAGCGTTGCTTTTTAACTGTAACATACACGCCATGCTCATAACTGCAAGAAGCCCCGAAACGGAGATAATGTTTTTCAGCCATTCTTCCAAAGCAATCAGCAGAAATGCCGTTCCCAGGACAATAATAACTTTCATGCTGTTGCGTACATAATGTCTATGCGCATATTTCGTTTCAAAAAAAGCAGACAGAAAAAGCCCCGCAGCTGCCCCTGTGAATATGCCTAAAATAATCGAAATGGGAATGTTGATAAATTCCATAATGTTTACTGAATTTCCCTGTGCCATTCCGATAAAGGTTGAAAACAGTACGATGACAAAAACATCGTCTAAAGACGCTCCGGCTAAAATAAGCTGCGGAACGCCTTTTTGGGTTCCGTATTTTGTTTCCATAAGCTGTACCATTCTGGGAACAACAACCGCCGGGGACACCGCCCCGAGAACAGCCCCCATAATAGCGGCGTCAATCAATGTGATTCCGAGAACCGACGGCGCAAACAGGACAAATGCCAGTATCTCAAAAACTGCGGGCAAAAAGGACATTAAGACCGCAGGACGTCCTACTTTTTTTAAGTCGCTGATATTCAGGGACAATCCGGCTTTGACTAAAATAATCACTAAAGCCATTTGCCGCAGGTCAGCAGATATGCCCAAAATCGAAGCGTCTAAAAGATTGAGCGCATACTGCCCTAAAACAATCCCCGCAATCAACATACCGATAATACGGGGAAGCTTCATTTTGTGGCAAATGGAAGCCGTAGCAAGACCGACAAGAAAAATAAGTGCAAGTGATGTCAACATAAAATAATCCTCTCGAGAGCTTCATTCCCTTTTTATCTTTTCCATACTCCTGCCTTTCGCTAATTCATCGACCAGCTTATCCAAATAGCGAATATCCTGCATAAGCGGCTCTTCAATCTCTTCGACCCGAATACCGCACACAGAACCCTTGATTTGCTTTCTGTTTGGATTCATGCAGGGGGCTTGTAAAAAGAAGTTTCCATAAGTAATCTCTGTTGTCAGCAGGGATGCTATTTCCTCCGCCCGATACCCTGTAAGCCAGCCTGTTACCTCATCCACTTCTTCCTTTGTCCGCCCTTTTCTTTCGGCTTTGGCATATAACATAGGATAAATCTTTGAAAAAAGCATTCCGTAGATCTTTTCGTTCGCCATCCAATCTTCCTCCTCACGATTCTTTCAGCCGTCAATTCGTCGGCAAAAGCTTCACATGAAATCAGCCCAATCACCGCTATAACTTTCCAAATGTGTTTCCCAGTAAAGCAATCTGTTGATATATTCCTGTTTTCTATGCTCAATCACCTCTGCGCAGTTTTCGATTCCGTATTTGTAAATGATAGAAGTCAGGTCATATATAGGATAGCCTATTGCATGACCACTTGCATGAACCACAGCACATGCCTGACCTATCGCATGGCATATAGCAATATCTTCTTTATCATCAATTTCTTTAGCAAAAGCATGGCAGTTCAGGATTTTCCTCTGTGCTAATCTCATCTTGATTTTTCCAAAAGCCCAATCCTGAGCTGCAATTAACGCTTCTCTTGGTCTGTTTTCTTTTGGATATTTTGTTTCCAAATCGGCAACGGATTCACTCGCAAAATCGAAAGCCCATAAAACCATAACTCTATGGTTTCGACCCTGAAACAATACAAGTAAATCCTGTAAAAACTCTGAATCTTTTGAAAATAGAATTTGATTTTTTCGCTTCATCCTACATTTCACTTCATCTTTCCAGTTCATGTTGCCTCCAATAATATCACAGGGAGTCCCCGGCTTCACCACTTGCCCGCTGTATGGAACGCCATCAAAAGCAGTCTCCTGTTACCGCTCCGGAAATACAATACAGTCATAGCGGATGGCTTTGCCTTTATACGAATAATCCGGCTCGCGCCCTGCGAGATTTGCTCCCTTTAACGGACGCTTG
>DLOO01000003.1:21271-37380 GCA_002479645.1 Lachnoclostridium sp. UBA7482
GAGATGAAGCTCCGATTCCCCGACACAGGGCTGTTCAAGCTTCTGAATCAGCTGTAATTTCTTATTAATCAGTCCGGATTTCTGTCGTTTCGGGAACATCGGATCTAAAAAAATGATATCCGGCTCATCCGGTCGCTTTGGCAGCAATTCAATGCTGTTTCCCTCCACCAGATGCATACGGGCAACAATTTCGCCAAGCACAGGATGCTTCTTCGCTCNNGCTCTTCGGAGCGCATCCTTAAGAAGAGCCGCAATCACCGGATTCTGCTCATGCATCGTCACCTCATAGCCGCATGCCGCAAACAGGATGGAATCCTCTCCCATGCCTGCCGTCGCATCGATTGCAACCGGATGGGGTTCCTTTGTTTTAGCAATACGCGCAATCATTTCATGCTGTAACCTGCCGTCGGTAATGCGATGCAGCATTTGCTCAAAATCCCCCCGGAACGAAAGACCATATCCGGTAAGCGTGACTCCGTCTCCGTTAATGAAAAGGGTCAGCCCGCTGCCGGGTTTCTCGGAAACCGATGTGCCCACGCGTCTTGCAAGCGCTTCCGCCGCATCCCTCGGGGCGCCCTTTCCCATACATACAACCAGCTTCCCGTTCTCTGCCATTTCGTTTCCTCCGGATTTACTCTCCTGCATGGTTCAGCCGACAGCAACAAACTGGCTGTTATAGAGTTCCGCGTACATGCCGTTCTTCGCAAGCAGTTCCTCGTGTGTTCCAAGCTCACGGATATCGCCGTCGCGCATGTAAATGATGATATCCGCGTCACGAATCGTCGACAGACGGTGTGCAATTACGAAGCTGGTGCGGTTCTCCGTCAGGATATTCATTGCCTTCTGAATCTGCACCTCCGTACGGGTATCAACCGAGGAGGTTGCCTCGTCAAGAATCAGAAGCGGAGCGTCCTCAATCATTGCCCGTGCAATCGTAAGCAGCTGTTTCTGACCTGCGGAAATCGTTACATTATCGTTAAGTACCGTATCAAGTCCTTCCGGAAGCGTATTGATGAAATGCTCCAGACCGCACTGTCTGCAAATATCGAGAATCTTTTCATCGCTGACTTCCTTCCTGCCATAGGTCAGATTGTCGCGGACGGTGCCCTCGAACAGCCACGTATCCTGCAAAACCATACCGAAAATGTCGTGTACATTTTCGCGTGTAATCTCGGTTAAAGGCGTTCCGTCTACAGTAATAGAACCTTTATTTAACTCATAAAATCTCATCAGGAGATTCACAATCGTCGTCTTGCCCGCACCGGTCGGCCCGACGATGGCAACCTTCTGTCCGGCCTTAATATCTGCCGAAAAATCGTGAATGATTATCTTGTCCTCACGATAGCCGAAGTTGATGTGACGGAAAGAAATGTCGCCCTTTACATCGGTAATTACCTTGGTCTTTCCGCTCTCGTCCGTCAGCTCCTCTTCCTCAAGGAATTCGGTCACACGCTCGCTTGCAGCGGCAGCCGCCTGAATTCCGGTAAAGCCCTGCCCAATCTGTCCGAGCGGCGAGGTAAAGAGACGAATATAAATCATAAATGCGACAACGACGTCAAATCCGATTTTTCCGTCAAAGGCAAGCGCTGCGCCCACAACACACACGGCAACATAGCCGAAGTTTCCGACAAAGCTCATAAGCGGCATCATCAGACCGCCGAAAAACTCTGCCCTGAAAGTATGGCGGCGAAGCTTCTCATTGCTTTCACGGAATGCTGCAAGACCGCGCTCCTCGGAATTGTATGCACGGACAATATTCTGACCTGCATAGTATTCCTCCACGTGTCCGTTGACCTCTGCAAGGCTCTGCTGTCTCGCACTGAAATACTTCTGAGATTTACTCATAACGACGCCCATCGCCATAAAGCCGAACATCGATGCGCCGATTGCGGTAAATGCCATGCGCCATTCGGTAACAAACATCATGACCGTACAGCCAATCAATGTGGTCAGTGCGGAAACCAGGGTTCCGACGCTCATATTCAATGACTGGGAAATGCTGTCAACATCGTTGGTAACACGGGACAGGGTATCGCCAAAGTTATGGCTGTCAAAGTATTTTAACGGCATGCGATTGATTTTCTGGTTGATGTCAGTACGCATTTTCCTGCCGACAGAACATCCGACATAGTTCATAATAAAGGACTGCACATACTGCAACACCATACTTCCTGCATAGATAGCAACCAGAGTCAGCGCAATCCTCTGAATCTCATCCATATCCACGCGCGGCTTCATGGTCTGCATATCCGGGCGCTTCACACCGTCGATAATGGTCGCCGTCAGGTCAGAGATATAATCCGGTCCGATAACGGCAAAAATGGAGCTGATTGCGGAGCAGACGATGGCAATGCAGATAATAACCCGGTATTTTCTGCAATAGCCGACGAGTGACTTCAGCGCTTTTTTCATATCTTTGGCCTTGGGTGCTGGGCCTCTCATAGGTCTAGGCATTTTTCAGTTCCTCCTCACTCAGCTGGCTTTGCGCGATTTCACGATAAACCGCGCAGTCCGCAAGAAGCTGTTTATGGGTTCCCTTGCCGACAACACGACCGTTTTCGAGAACCAAAATCTGGTCTGCATCGATAATGGTACCGATGCGCTGTGCAACAATCAGGCAGGTACTGCCCTTCATCTTTGTCTTAAGCGCATTGCGAAGCTCACGGTCAGTCTTATAGTCAAGTGCCGAGAAGGTATCGTCGAAAATGTAAATCTCTGCCTTACGCGCAAGGGCTCGGGCAATCGAAAGCCGCTGCTTCTGCCCTCCGGAGAAATTCGCACCGTTCTGTGCAACGTGACCGTCGATTCCGCCCTTTTCGTCGTTGACGAAATTCGAGCTCTGTGCAATTTCTACTGCCTGCAAAATCGCAGCGTCGCCGGCGTTATTGTCGCCGAAATCGATATTTGAGCGAATGTCGCCGCTGAACAATACCGCCTTCTGAGAAACATACCCAATTTTCTTGGCAAGCTCCTGCTTTCCATAATCCTTAACATTGTGACCGTCAACGAGAACCTCACCGGCGGTTGCATCGTAAAACCGGGAAACAAGATTAACGATGGTCGATTTGCCGCAGCCGGTCGAACCGATAAACGCAACCGTCTGGCCTTTCTCCGCACGGAAGGAAATGTCCGTCAACACGTCGGAATGTCCGTCCGGATAGCGGAAGGAAACACTCTTGAACTCAACCGTACCCTCTTCCTTTGTCTCGCCGACGCCGAAGCCCTCTTTGACGGACTCTTCTGTATCCAAAACCTCATTGATACGTCCCGCAGCGACCAGTGCACGCGGCGCAATCATAAACATCATTGCAAGCATCATAAAGGATGCAATAATCTGCATACCGTAGGACATAAATACGACCATATCCGCAAATAGCTGCGGGAATTCCATAATTGCTGCCCGGTTAATCAGTACCGCACCAATCCAGTAGATTGCAAGCGAAATGCCGTTCATAACCACAGACATCAGCGGTCCCATAAAAGCCATGACTCTTCCGGTAAACAGGTGCGTATTGGTAAACTCGTCGTTAACTACTTCAAATTTCTCCTGCTGGAATTTCTCCGCATTGTACGCACGGATCACACGCAGGCCGGAGAGATTCTCCCGGGTCGACTGATTGAGATTATCGGTCAGCTTCTGCAATCTGCGGAACTTGTTGATTACCAGTCTCATAATGACAGTAATACCGAGAAGCATCACGGAAACTGCTACCGCAACTGCTGCGGACCACTCCCATTCTTTGCCTGCGATTTTGATAATTGCCCAGACTGCCGTAATCGGCGCCTTAATCATCATCTGCAATCCCATGGTAATCATCATCTGCACCTGCTGCACGTCGTTTGTAGAACGTGTAATCAACGATGCGGTACTGAATTTGTTAATCTCAGACATCGAAAACTGCTGCACCTTGGTGTACAGAGTCTCACGCAGACGCGCCGAGAAGTTTGCTGCAATATTTACGACAAAGAAGCTGGTAATTACCGAGCACAACATGCTTCCGAGTGCGCAAAGCAGCATGTAACCGCCATTTTCCCAGATGTCACCGAGCACATACGCCTCGCCGGTGTCCGGGTTTGTCCCGCCCTGAGAGATTTGCGAGATTACGTTCATGTAATCCGGCATTTTCAAATCAAGCCATACCTGCAAAACAATGAATATCACGCCGCCAAGCGCAAATACCCATTCTCTTGCTTTCAGATATTTTAATAGATTACGCATTTGTTACCCTCCGTCCTAAACTATGTTCATAAATGCTTTATCAGCGCACGCTCTTTGTTATAGTATCATTTCTCATTATTGACACAAATAACAAATTTTTTCAGACCTATGCGCTCTCTTTTACAATTTTCTTAATCCATTTGCCGGATTTCAGACGTGCCAGACAAACGAAGCACTTCAGGAACTGGTCAATCTTTAACATCATCAGAATCCAGAAGCCCGACCAGTGCCATACAAGTCCTGCAAATGCTCCTAACGGAATGCTGCAAACCCATAAGAATATAATGTCAAATACCATCAGGAATTTCGTATCTCCGCCGCCTCGCAGAGTTCCCTTGGTCAGGATGCTGTTCGCCGCCTGGAACCAGATGATAAATGCGACGGCAACCATCAAATCTCCAGCAAGCTTCCTTGTCTCCGGCGTGATTTTGTAAGCCCCGATAATCAGGTTCTTCAGCAAAAGAATCAGGACGCATCCCGCGCCGCCGATAATAAATCCAAGCGCCGCAAAGGTGATGCCCTGCTGCTTTGCCTTTTCCACCTTGCCCTCACCGAGCGTAATTCCCGTGATTGCACAGCTGGCCTGACTGATTCCCTGAATCACAACCGTTGCAAGCTGCATCGTCACAGTCGTGATGGCATTTGCCGCTACAAATCCCGAACCGATATGTCCCATGATGACGGCAATCGCACTGTTGCCGAGACCGAGAAGCGTGTCACTCACAAGTACCGGGATGGAGATGCTTATGTACTCCGGCAGCAGGTCTCTAACCGACATCCGAAGGTCCGGTATACGGAACTGAATTACCTTGTCCCGAAAGAACAAAAAGCCCATCGTTATTGTAAACTCGACCACACGCGCAAGAAGCGTTCCCAACGCTGCGCCGTTGACTCCCATCGCCGGCGCACCGCAATTTCCGAAGATAAATACCCAGTTAAAGAAGATGTTGATAAAGAAGGAGCAAATGCTCGAATACAGCGGAACATTTGCCTTACCGACACTTCGCAGCAGCAGACTTGTCGTTAAAGCATAGCCGTTCAGATAATAACAGGGAATCGAAATCAGAAGATATCCGACACCGGCTTTGATAACCTCCGTATCATTTGAGTACAGTTTCATAATCAGCGACGGCATCAGCGCTGTCGCAGCCGCGAATATCGTTGCAATCACAAACTCCAGACGGAACATCACGTTGACGACCTTTTTCATGCTGACATTTTCCCGCATACCGTAGAAGCGGCTCATCAGCACTGAAGCGCCCATTCCCATACCCATACACATAATCTGGAAAATCGTAATGAAATTGTTAGCAAGCGTCGCACCGCTCATCGGATTTTCTCCGAGCTGGCCGAGCATGATATTGTCCGCCATGTTGACGCCAACGGTAATCATCTGCTGCGCCGCAATCGGAAGCGCAAAGACCGCCAGCGTCTTATAAAACTTTTTATCTCTTACAAAAATTTGCATCTTATTGTCCTCATATCCCCAAGCTGCTGTCTGTGCCTTATTTCTGAATTCGTCTGCATCGCACGGTTACACGCTGCCTGCCGCCGTAAGTACAGGTGTACAGCGAAAGATCCCACGGACTGTTTATCATCCCTTCAATATCGGTAGGCTCCAACACCTCCTTGGTTCCCACCTCATAGTAATGCACATTACCGTCCACATCGGTAAATGTCACCTTATCTCCAACCTGCAGGCTCATCAGCATTCCAAACGTCTTTCGGTAGTTATGACCGCAAAGAACCAGATCGTCCGTCAAATAGGAACCATAATAGCGGCAGGGCGCTTCCTTCAAGCGTGCTTCGTTCCATTCAGCCATAACCGGGAACTCCGCGTCCAGCGACTCCAAACGCAAAAAACCGATGTATGGATTGCCGTCGATTACAACCAATGGCATCCCGAGAATTCCCTCCCGCTCCGCAGGCGTTTCCGGCTCCTCCGGTTCCGTTGTTTCGTCCGGTACGGGCGTTACCTCCCGCTTCTGTTCCCGCTCCGTGATTTCCTCGCGAATCGTTCCGAGAATCTCCTCGCCCCTTTTCATGGCATTGCGGTTTTCCAATTCATTTGTTATTAAAAGGACACACGCTGCCGTGATTAAAACAATCCCCAAAATCACGAAACAGCGTGCGATACGTTTTCTACTTTTCATTTTTCTTTTTTCCAACCATAAATTCCAAGCAGCAGCAAAACCACACCGGTTCCCGCAAGTACCGGAATCGGCCACTTCAACTGACCGGTCTGTACAAGCTTCGGCGTATTTTCAATAATGAAACTCCATTCGTTCCGGCGATAGGTCGCAAGATATCCGGCCGGAACCTCAAGTTCCTCAACCGACCACTCGTCGCTCTTGGGCATGTGTTTCCACACATAATGCCAGTCATTTTCCGCAGAAAGCACAACCCGCTCAACAATCTCGCCGCCCTTTTTAAGTGCAACCGTAAGCGTCTCCGGGTGTTCCTTTCCGTTATCGTTCCAGATTTTTCTCACAGCAAGGTCGATATACACCTCAACCTCAACCTTCGGCTCGGCATTAACGTCATAAATCGTTTTCGTATCGCTAATCTGAGGAACCGAGACAAAAAATGCGCACATTCGGGAGAAATCTTTCACCTCATTGCTCTGTGTAATCAGATATAAACCAAGCTCCAAATCGTCAAAGCTTACAGCGCCCTCTTCATCCGTCACACCGGTAATTCCTTCAAAATTCCCCTCGTTAACGAATGCTTCCAGCTTCGCTGCACCGTCTCCGTCGAAGTCAACCGGACAAGCTGCATATTCATCAAACAATTCAAAATAGGCCTCGCCGTCTTTTTCATATCCAAAGCCGACACGGTAAATTGTAATCTCGGCTCCTGCCATCGGGTCTTGCCCCCTGTACGCAGCTAAAACCATGGAAATAGAACCCTTCTGCGTATCCTCTTCCGCGTGACCGACCCGAAGCACGGGCGTCACAAGAAGAAGTACCGCAAAAGCCGACACAGCAAACATTAAGTTTTTAAGCTTACTCTGTTTCATCCTCTTCCATTCCTTTCTCTGATTCTCTTCTTCGGCGTATACGAAGACGCTGCTTCACATTCATATAAATCAGCAGCAGAAGCAACATCGGCGCCGCAACTGCGGGTGTTACAATTATCGGGTCAATCAGAAAGGCATCATTTGACACATAGACGGCTTCCTTCTCAACCTCATTTTCCACACGTACTCCACGCACAAGCAACCGATGACTGTTAATACCATAAGGCGTACAGGTCATTAGCGTACAATAATCCTGCCCGGGAACAATCTGCAAATCGTCCACATCAATCGGGCGAACGATTTTAATCCGGTCAACCTGATAAGTATATACCTGCGTCAGAACAACAATTCGGAAGTGATCCCCCACCTCCATCTCGTCCAGATTCGTAAAGAGTCTTGCGCTCGGCAATCCGCGGTGACCCGAAAGAACCGCGTGGGTTCCTTCCCCTCCGACCGGAAGGCTCGTGCCCGGCAAATGCCCGATAGCCGTCTGCAGGATATCGTCGTCAACCGTGTGATAAATCGGCAGCTCCACACCGAGCTTATCAATCTCAATATACCCCATAATTCCGGTACCGGTAATATCCAGTGTATCCTTATACCCCGGAACCAGACCGGGCTGATAAAAAACATGCTCCGTCAAAAAAATCTGATGATTATATTCCCTGGCCTCGTCAATAAAATGCTGCCTCTCATCCTTCGTCATGTTCTCCGTCCGGGACACATAATTCTGAATAATCTTCGTCTGATGTTTGGCATTGATATATTCACTAATGGACGGGTATAGCAGTAAGGAAATGCCAAGGATTAGTATAATTACCAATATCATATTGGTCAAATGCTTTTTCATTGGCAGCTCCTTACAACCATATCCGTGCAGTGAGAGAGTTTCCCCTCCCACTGCAGGATACTGCTAATTCGGTATTACTTCTCTTCTGCATCCATTCTCTTTCTTGTTACAAGAAGAACAACCGCACCAAGAACAAGAATGCCGCCTACTACGTAGAAAATGGTCGTACCGATACCACCGGTAGACGGAAGTTCAGCGCCTTTGTTATTCTCTACAGTGAAGGACATCTTGAAATCACTAACCGTTACAGGAACATCGATGGTACCCTCCTCGGCGGTTGCAGTCCACTTGCAGGTAGTAAGAGTAGGTTCGCCATCCTCAAGACCGATCGTCAAAGTAATCGGATTCTTAAGAAGGTTATAGCCTTCCGGAGCAATCAGCTCGGTGATGGTGTAGGTACCTACGCCAAGACCCTTGAAAGAAATTACGCCGTCTGCATCAACATAAGCTTCCGCATTGATATCTTCAAGAACGGTATCCTTGTCAACCTTGTCAACCTTTGCATACTTATCGGTAGATGCATACTTGTCTGCATTGTCGGCATTAGGAGCAGTCTCGGTAAACGTACCGTCCTTCAACATATAGTAAGTACCGTCGTCAGCCTTTCGGAACATGGCTCCGTTGATGATGGAAGTCTTGTAGGAAGTACCGGAAATCGCAAACTTAGCACCCGTAAGCTTGTTCCCCTGTGCATCCACCTTAGTAAGCTCTACAGCAGCGGAATAGGTAATAACCTTCTTCTCGGGAGTCTTTCCAATCGGGTCATCCGCACCGGGCTTGTTTGAATTCTCAGGATCTCCCTGAGACTCTTCATTCGGGTTGTTGGAGTAAATAAGCTCCGCAATGTTCGGGTTACCGGTAATGGTAACGTCTGCATTTTCATTCAGAGTTGCAGAATAAGTAATCACAATCTGCTTACCGGCAAGTTCTGCATACTGAATGAAATCATTGAAAATGATTTCGATAGAGGTTTCACCGGACGTTTCATCAACAGAAGACTCCACAGTGAAATCAACATCTTCGCTATAACCATCGATGGTTATAGCAACATCGTCATTGAAGGTAAGACCTTTCGACATGGTATCGTTTACAACGAAGAAATACTTTGCATAACCGGTCATATTCGGAACCGCGGAAGTAAGTACATAAGGAATCTTGTCACCGATGCCCGCCGTATTTGCTACAACAGTGGAAGTAGCCTCAGTACCAATCTTCTTATCAAGAGTCGGAATATCGGACTTGGCTTCGATTGTCTGATTATGTACAAGCTGAAGAATATAACGGGTATAAGCGCCGTTCGGGTCTGCTCCTACGTTTGTATCCTTAATGAAATAGTAACCTGCCGCAAGTCCGCTGATGGCACAAGGCTCACCATTTGTAGTGCTTGCCGTAGCAGTTGCCTCATCGGCAAGGAACTTGCCCACAAGTGCTGCAAACTGATCAATGTACTCGTCCTCAAAGCTATCACTGACAAGAACAGCGGCAACATCCTCTGCGGAAGTACAGCCTGCGAAAAGCTTAGCGTTGCTATCGCCGAATTCTTCCTGCGCAAGAGCAGAAAGCAGCTCCCCCCCCTTAACGCCGTCACCCCAGGTGATTTCGGTCATAACCTCACCCTTGGTAACCGTACCGGCAAAAATCTGGTATGCTGCATAAGTGTGGTCTGCTTTGTCATTCGGCTTTACCGTAATGGTAAGACCTTCTGCGGCAGAAGTAGTGGATGTGGCAAGCACGGTTGCTGCCATCATCAGGCTCATGAAAATCGCAAGAAAGCTTTTTGTAATCCTCATTTTATTCCCCTCCTAAATTAAATTTGTGTTTATCCGAAGTCCCTTGTACCTTTTGCGGAACCTTCTTTCGTTTGTTCCAAAGGGCTGCACCCCATGTTACCGTTGCTCCTGCAATCAACAGGATGCCGAACATTTGAACCGTGCCGCCTCCAATGCTGCCGGTGTGCGGCAATTCGTATGCGGCGAGTGTGTTCTTAACAACAATCGGGTTGTCTTCATCCGTCGCACTAACGCCGTCGTTGTTCTCGTAAGATACTTTATAGAAGGACATTTCCTCCGCGGTCATATCCTCCACAACATAATACTGATAAATCCGATGAGGAAGCTCATCCAGATTACCTGAGCTAAAGGCGGTCTTCCATTCATTTCCGGCATTTAACTCAAATGCCTTGTTGTAGGCGCCGTCTTCCGCCCAGTTTTCAACCGAGCCCGGAGTCTCAATCTGCGGACTGCCGAAACTTACATCGTAGTGCAGCTTACCGCTTGTCTTCTCAACAGTAATGCTCTGGTTTGCCTCAGCTACGATAATATCATCAGCGAAGACGTCCACAAACTCGGTAGCACCCGGTTCACTGATTGTCGTGAGAATATACAGATCCGCAGCTCCCTCCGGTATAGTGAAGGAAGTGTTTTTGATTTGCATCCATTCCCCTTGCTGCATGGAGGTTGCCGACGCAATTTCCATCCAGCGTGTTTCTCCTGCTGCAGTCTTATAACGAAGCGTAAGGGAAAGTTCTACCGTATCGGCATAACCTCCGACAGGGTTTGGCCGTTTCCACATTTCATAATCGCTGAAGCTGTATGTCTCACCGGGTATCAGGATGCCATCCACGGATTTCTCAAAGCATCGCCATGTTTCGGTACCGTTTTTCAGCTGGATACAACTCAGACCGGTACTGCCGTCTGCATTAAAGTTGGTAGAATAATTCGTATAATAGCAATTATTCTTATCGCCCCGCAGCGGTCTCCAGGAATCAAAGTCCGAACCTCCGGTAGCGTAAATCTTAAACTTTGACGTATCTACCTGCGGACAGGTCAGAACAACACTTGCTCCTTCCCGGATTTCCTGAATGGTAAGCGTATTACCGTCGATATAGGAGCTGCAGTTTTCCGCACTCTGTGCAGCCAGATTCGCTCCGAAGCTGTTAATCGGCACGGTAATTTTCTTATCATAGTAGCCGTATGCCGCATAGGTCGCCAGCGTAATTCCCGTTGTTTCTTCCTTAACCGTTACCAGAACCGGAAGAGGAACATCCTTATAGCGCCGTTTGAGGTTAATCCTGACAGATTCCGGAAGTGTAATTCCGTCCGGAACGTCCCAAACCTTCTGAACTCCTATTTCAACATCCGCCTTCTTTTCGTTTCGGATGTTCAGTATATACTGATTTCCCGTGATTACCGGGCTTTCGTATATCGGCACATACTGCGTCGAACCAATCTCTTCTACTCGGAAAGTATAGGTTGTGTCACCGATTTTGGTTAATACCTTTCCGAAGCTTTTCTGCCAGCCGTTGGACGCCGACAATTCAAATAAGGTGGAACCATTTTCGTTCAGCGGTGTTTCTACTCCATCGGCAATCGAGTATACGCGGAACAGGATGCGATCCTTATCCCCGTGCACACCGTCACTCCATTCCTTCCTGACAATGAGTTCCTTGTAGTCATAATCACAGGTCTCATTTTCAAACTTCATATTTGAAGGAGTGAACACATATGGGTTGTTCTGCCCCTGTGTATGCGTAATCGTATCAACGACAACACCATCAATCTTCACGGTTGTAACAAGGTACTGTGTCAGCTGCTGTCCGTCGCTGATGTTCAGCTGCTGATTGTAGAAGGTATCGTCAAGTTCAACGTCAAACTCCAGAGTATGTACCTTAGTATCGTAGCGGATACCATTGTATTCGTAATTATTTTCGCCTGTTGCACCCGCCGGAATAATTTCCTTTAACGTATACGTATACGTTCCCGGCGCATAGAAATACAGGTTGTCAAAGGTAATTTCACCGGAGGAATTATTCTTTACGGGATTTCCTACCCGGCTGCCTTCGCTGTCCAGCAATTCAAATTCAAATTCTCTGTTGACAAATGTGGAATTATCCAATGTCTTCAGAGCCTTAATCGTATAGCTTGCCGGCGGGTTGATAACCAGTTCCAGCTGTGTTGCTGTAATATTAAAGTCCAAACCCGAAGTATCTGGGCACTTGTTAAATGCATCAACAACACTCTTTTCCCCGAGTTCAAACACATAGTTGTTTAAGACAATCGTCTTGGTTCCGAGCGTGATTTTTTCTTTTCCCGACAGCTCCGGAACAAGATCTCCCTGAGCGTCAAAATGCTGCATGCTTCGGATTTCCTTCGGCTCAAGGCTGAGGTCAACCGTGAATGTTGCAGACAGAACCGTGTTTCGGTCATACGCAGGAACACCGCAATCCTTCGATGTAAACTCAACCTGCGTAACCTGACCGCCCATTTCCGCAAGCGATTTCTCTCGATATTTGTCAGATGTATAGGTAACATCGCCGTTTGTTGTATGAACAACACCGGATTCTACTTTTGAAATAAACGAGGTATATTCGGTTACAATCAAATCATAACTTCCATCCTCATATTTTCTCGTAGTCGTGATAACAAACGAGCCGCCGTCGGAAACCTCGATATCCGCATGATCGCATGTGGCTACCAGTTTTTCTCCGGTAAAGATATAAAAATAATCCGGAGAAGCCGCCGGTCCCATCACAACCCGGCAGTCCTTTTTGACGGAAGAAGCCTTTACCTTTACCGAGATACGATTCGTACCGTTGCCGTCCACATTGGCCTGCACAAGCGTGTGCCCATCAGCAATGAAGTCGTCCTCATGTTCTTTTTCTGCAGGCAGATAGGTCAGACTTCCGTCCCCATTCGTCCAAGTACCGGAATTATATCCCTCACAGGTGACAATTCCGTCGGATGCCTTCGTATAGTATACAAGCTCAACTTCGTCGCCGTCCTTACCAGCTGTCGGCGGGCGAAGCAAATACGGCATGGATCTGGTCAGACCGGGCTCTACAAAGAAGTTCTTTACGTAGTTATAATTTCCGTTTTCATCTTTGATAAAGTATGCGTCGCCGTAATGCTGCTCAATCACAATATAAATATAGGACAGATTCAGGTACTCGCTAATGTAGTCCTTATGCCGCTCCCCAAGCTTTGTGTTTACGTAAATTACACCAAGTTCTCTGGTTGTTCCGTCCGGAAGCGTAATCAAGTCCCCTTCTGTCGGTCCGACATCCACCGGCATCACTTCACCCGAAGCATCCTGTACAACCTTCTCAGTCACACCAAGACATTCCGCAGTATGAATATGCTCGTCAATTTCGCAAATCATTTCCTTTTTATAGCAGGAGTCCGAATGCTCATGCAGAATGGTAACTGCTTCCGCTCCGTCCGCCAGCGACGGCACTTCTTCGGGGTCGCCCTCGTTCAAACCGCAAATCAGATATTCCCGATAACAAGCTGCCATATGCTTGTGCTCTGTTTTACCGCACTCGGCATCATCCGTCATGGAAATACCGACGCCTCGCAGCTGCCATACAACACCTCCCGCAACAATCACGGAAAGAACCATAATCACTGCAAGGAACTGCCGGCGGCGCTTATGATTTCTGCGCCATTCTCCTAAAAACTGTTTGATATAGTCATTCACGCCGTCTCACCTCTTTTCTATCATGATGATATGTGTTTATCAATCATAACCGTTTCGGTTACTCACCTGTTTTCTTTCTTAAATAATGGCCATGCCTTAAACAGCACACGTCCAATCATCTGCTCGCGTTCAATACAACCAATCATGGAACTTCTGCTGTCAATGGAAGTCAAGCGGTGGTCTCCCAGCACAAAATACTTCCCGTCCGGTACCTGATATGGGAAATCAATATCGCATTCACCGTAATCCTTATCGCTCACATAAGGCTCGTCCAATAAAACATCGTTAACAAATACATTGCCTTCCTCGTCGATTGTAATATAATCTCCGGGAAGCCCGATAACCCGCTTCAGAAGCTTCTTATTCTGCCAGGAAATGCAGCATACATCGCCCCGGTTGTATTTGCCGGTTCTTATCAGAACGAGAATATCCCCATCATAAAGTGTCGGTTCCATACTGTTTCCGGCAACCTGAATTACCGGCAGAAGTAATGTGGAAATCAATACTGCAATCGCGGCAACGACCAAAAGCACCGAAACGGTGCCAAGTAAAGTTTTTCGGAACCGGCTGCGATAAGCCTCGCGTTTGCGTTCCTCCCGAACCTGTTCGTCCGAGGGCATCGAAATCTGCCTTTTCTTTTTTCTCATTTTAATTCCTTCTCAAGGGCATTGGCAGATGCCATAACCTTTGCAGCCTGCTCATCTGCTTCCTTCAGTTTCTGTTGTGCTTCTTCGGCCATCTGCCTTCCGGCGGCATATACAAATCGAAGATACTCATCGGCTGTTTCCTGCGCTTTTTCAAAAATGCCGCTAATCCCGGCTACCGCTTCCGCAATGGAACCGGCCTCGCGAATCTTCAAATCGCGGCTGGCAAGACGTACCTTTAACTCGTCAATCTCAGCCCGCATCTCGCGCTCTCTTTTTTGATATTCAAAAATAATGTCAAGCAATTCACTCCGATTCAGTCTTCGGAATTCTTTGTCTGTCATGAAATCCCCCTGTTTCTACGCGAATAGACTGCACCAAAATCATTTTTCTACTATTGTATCACTGTTATTTGTTTTTTTCAACCCTGTTTTTGTAATTTGTACCCCAAACTAAAACGGTTATAATTCGAACTCTTTCCGAAGTTTTCATCGGCAACCCACAAATGCTGATATTTAACATTTGGATTATCCGAAATAACTTTTTTCAGGAACTCTATCTGATGTCTATTCGCAAAACCTCCCAAGTACATCATAGCTAAATTCCTATCCTTCAATCTCTGAAAAGATGTCTTATTTTCAATCGTCATTACACTTTCAGCATTAACACTAATGTTTTTAATACTTTGAACATCGCCAGATGCTATAGCTATTCCACCTTGAAATTTTGATATATCCAAGGTATACTGCTTCCATTCAATTCTCCAATTACCTTTTATAAAATCCCCTATTCATACGCTAACATAGAAGCTAAGCTTTCCATCCACTTTGTAATATGAAGTATCTGCACCTAACAACTTCTCATTCGTTCAGTTCCTCCTAATCAAATATTACTTTCATAACTCCATTTTCCATATCATCAATATTGTAAATCGTATCCATGACCTCGAATGTCTCTCTCAGATTACCTCTGGCACTCTTCCATCCAATTCCATCTGGTGACCCCCACGATTTTTACGACCATTGGAATCTAATCCCGTTTCAATACCTAACGCATAATCCACAAGATTATTTACTAAATGATTCGCAATCATATCAAATAATCCCGTCTTACGCATAAACACCTTGTACTGCTCCGCACTATAATTCATCTTCTTGAAATTATAAAGGAACGCTCCATCTTCATCTTGCGCATAGATTTCATATCCTCTAACAGCAAGAAGCAACGGCACACATTGCAATGTTTCTGGATACTTTGACACTATTTTTTCAAAATCTTCTTCAATATTTTTTGAACCAATTAAGGAATTCAAAATATTCAGTTCCACTTTATTCTCCTCTACATTTCTTACAACCTTTTCAAAATCTATGTAATAGTCGTAACTTGATATGCTTGGTCTGAACTTACTCAACCATTCATCAAAATTTCTCATTCACTATCGCTCCTTTATTACTATTTCAATCCTATCCTCGAAATACTTCCATATTGCTTTACACGGATTATACGAACCATCCTCTACAATCAACCCTGAATCTTTATATAGTTCTGTTACCCCTGCAAGATAAGCTCTATTCTTAGCAACAGTTAAATCTTTTGTAGCGAGACCATTAAATACAACCCTAACCTTTTGTACATCCTCAGGCAACAAATTGATGATAGCCTTAGGTAACCGTAAAATTCTTGCACGTATATCATTTGCAGATATTTGCTTATCAACTATCAATTTCACATTTTCATCTGCTCCAGAATTACTATTTTTCTGAGGCAAATCATCTAATGATTCTTTTAATGCATCCATCGCATTCTTACTAAATACTGGTGTAAAAACAAATCCAATTTCATTGTCTATGCAGCTTTCAACTAATGCCTTACCATCAATTAATCCTGAATCAGTGAAACTCA
>DLOO01000087.1:0-781 GCA_002479645.1 Lachnoclostridium sp. UBA7482
CGGTGACCAGATGGCTGTGCATTTGCCGTTGTCCGTAGAGGCACAGGCAGAATGCCGCTTCCTTCTGTTATCTCCGAACAACTTGTTGAAGCCGTCCGACGGCGGCCCGGTAGCCGTTCCTTCCCAGGATATGGTTCTCGGTATTTACTATCTGACGATGGATAAGCCGGGGGATAAGGGAGAAGGCAAATTCTTCAAGAATATCAACGAAGCTATCCTTGCATATGAGAACGGCGTTATCACTCTTCATGCTATGATTAAGGTTCGCAGAACCGGTATCAATGCGGAGGGCAAGGAACAGAGCGTCGTTGTGGAATCCACACTCGGACGTTTCCTTTTCAATGAGATTATCAGCCAGGATTTGGGTTATGTAGATCGTACCCGCCCTGAGAATTTCATGAAGCTCGAAGTTGACTTCCTCGTTAAGAAGAAGGAATTGAAGGGCATTCTTGAGAGGTGTATCAATACGCACGGCGCAACGGTAACCGCAGAGACTTTGGATGCAATCAAGTCCCTTGGTTACAAGTATTCTACCCGTGCTGCTATGACCGTATCCATTTCCGACATGACCGTACCTCCGGAAAAGAAGGAAATCATCGCTCAGGCAGAAGATACCGTAGAGGAAATCGCCGGTGCATTCAAGGAAGGCTTGATGACAGAAGACGAGCGTTATCGGGCTGTTGTTGAAACTTGGAAGGAAGCCGATGAAAAGATTACCAAGAAGCTTCTCGGCGGTTTGGATCGTTATAACAACATCCGTATGATGGCGGATTCCGGTGCG
>DLOO01000087.1:926-3860 GCA_002479645.1 Lachnoclostridium sp. UBA7482
GCTCTTCGTACCGCGGACTCCGGTTACCTGACTCGTCGTCTCGTAGACGTTTCTCAGGATTTGATTATCCGTGAGATTGACTGCTGTGAAGGCAAGTCTGAGATTCCGGGTATGTGGATTCAGTCCTTCGTAGAAGGCCGTGAGGAAATCGAGAGCCTTCAGGAGCGTATCACCGGAAGATATTCCTGTGAAGATTATTATGATGACAACGGTGAGCTGATCGTTAAGAAGAATCATATGATTACACCGAAGCGTGCTGCAAGAATTGTGGCTACCAGNNNTGACGCAAAGGTTAAGATTCGTAACGTTCTTTCCTGCCGTTCCCGTCTTGGTGTTTGTGCAAAATGTTACGGTGCTAACATGGCTACCGGTGAGGCTGTTCAGGTCGGTGAAGCAGTTGGTATTATCGCTGCCCAGTCGATTGGTGAGCCCGGTACCCAGTTGACCATGAGAACCTTCCACACCGGTGGTGTGGCCGGTGATGATATCACGCAGGGTCTTCCTCGAGTTGAAGAACTTTTCGAGGCCAGAAAGCCGAAGGGTCTTGCAATTATTTCTGAGTTCGCAGGCCGAGTAACCGTTAGTGATACCAAGAAGAAGCGAGAGGTTATCGTTACCAACGATGAGACCGGAGAAAGCAAGACATACCTGATTCCTTACGGTTCCATCCTGAAGGTATTTGACGGTCAGGTACTTGCGGCTGGCGATGAGTTGACCGAAGGTTCTGTTAACCCCCACGATATCCTTAAGATTAAGGGCGTTCGTGCCGTGCAGGATTATATGACTCACGAGGTTCAGCGTGTGTATCGTCTGCAGGGCGTAGAAATCAACGATAAGCATATCGAAGTAATTGTAAGACAGATGCTTAAGAAGATTCGCATTGAGAACAACGGCGATTCGGAGTTCCTTCCCGGAACCATGGTTGATATTCTTGAGTTTGATGCAGCAAACGAAGAGTTGGCTGCCGCAGGCAAGAGACCCGCGGAGGGCAAGCAGGTTATGCTTGGTATCACCAAGGCAGCATTGGCTACCAATTCCTTCCTGTCCGCAGCTTCCTTCCAGGAGACCACCAAGGTTCTTACTGATGCAGCAATCAAGGGCAAGATTGATCCGCTTATCGGTTTGAAGGAAAATGTTATCCTCGGTAAGCTGATTCCTGCCGGAACCGGTATGAAGAACTACCGCAATATTCATTTGGATACCGACAAAGAGGTTCTTGAAACTCCTCAGGATGAGTATGTTGAGGAATTCACTCCGCTGGAAAACAACCTCGAGCCGGAAGATACGCTTGTATCGGATGAAGTATTTGCAGATGACGCCGTTTATGCAGATGATGATGCAGTCTATGCAGACGACATATTCTTTGAGGATGATGTTTACTACGAGGACGATGCTATCTTTGAAGATGACATTGAAATCGCAGATGACGACCAGTCGGAAGAATAAAATATATGTGGGAGGCGAAGTTCGCTTTGCCTCCCATTTTTCAAATTCCTGTCTCGACCTGTACGAGAGTACAGCGTCGCGACTAGATTTCATT
Source organism: Lachnoclostridium sp. UBA7482 (assembly GCA_002479645.1). GTDB lineage: Bacteria > Bacillota > Clostridia > Lachnospirales > Lachnospiraceae > ISDg. Next base: position 2,467 of record DLOO01000087.1, read on the forward strand.
TCCAGTTTCAACTGTTTTCCCATCCGGCGTCCGAATTTCTTCGGACGGGGATACTACCCTTCCCGTAAAGAAACGGAGAGAATAATGGAGGGCTTTATGGAGAATGCATATCAGAACAAATCTCTTGTGGATTTGAGAAATCTTGCAAAAGAACGCGGAATGAGCGGTATCAGTGCTTTGAAAAAGCAGGAACTGATTGAAGCTCTGCTTGCCCGGGAGCAGGGCGAACAGTCTGCTTTGGAGCAGGCAGAGACTGCTAAGCAGCACAGAGGCGAGCAGTCGGTTCCGGAAAAGAGGGAGCCGTTTGCACAGCAAAGAGGCGAGCAGCCGGTTCCGGAAAAGAGAGAGCCGTTTGCACAGCAAAGAAGCGAACAGCCTGCCCGTGAACGCAGAGAACCGTCTCAGAACTATGTGGCCAGAAGGTCCACATTCGGCGAACATACAACAGGATATAATCGGCGTCCGGCCAATCCGGAGCAGGGCGGCACAAGTGCGCGTCGTACAGTACCGGCAGAGGGCAGTAACCCGGCGGCATCTCCGGAAAATGACCTTCGTCATCTGGATACCGGAGTTACAAAGGTCGGTATTTTGGAGATTCCCGCAGAATCCACCTTCGGATTTATTCGCTGCGATAATTTCCTGCCGGGCGGGGAGGATGTTTATGTATCCCCGGCACAGATTCGTCGCTTTAATATGAAAACCGGCGACATCGTATGCGGGAACTTGAAGGTTCGTGCCGCAACGGAAAAGTACAGTGCGCTTCTGTATGTGAAATCTATCAACGGATATCCCCCGGAAGCGGCGGTAGAGCGTCCGAGATTTGAGGATTTGACTCCGGTTTTCCCCCATGAGAGAATTCATCTCGAAATGCCTGTCTGCGGACCCGCAATGCGTATCGTTGACTTGCTTTCTCCGATTGGCAAGGGTCAGCGAGGTATGATTGTTGCCCAGCCGAAGGCAGGAAAAACAACCTTGTTAAAGCAGATTGCAAAGGCAATCATAAGGAACCATCCCGACATGCATCTGATTATTCTGCTTATTGACGAGCGTCCCGAGGAAGTTACCGATATGAAGGATTCGATTCAGGGGGATAACGTGGAGGTAATTTATTCGACCTTCGATGAGCTGCCTGAAAATCACAAGCGCGTATCGGAAATGGTTATCGAACATGCAAAGCGAATCGTTGAGCATGGTAAAGATGTTACCATCCTTCTCGACAGCATTACACGTCTGGCAAGAGCCTACAACCTGACCTGTCAGTCCAGCGGACGCACCCTGAGCGGTGGTCTTGACCCGGCTGCGCTTCATATGCCGAAGAGATTTTTCGGTGCAGCCCGCTGCATGAAGGAAGGCGGCAGTCTGACGATTCTGGCAACTGCCCTGGTAGAGACCGG
>DLOO01000087.1:3875-10868 GCA_002479645.1 Lachnoclostridium sp. UBA7482
AAGGGAACCGGCAACATGGAGCTGGTTCTGGACCGCAGTCTGTCCGAGAAGCGTATTTTCCCGGCAATTGATTTGCCGAAGTCGAGCACCCGAAGAGAGGACTTGCTTCTGGAGCCTTGGGAATTAGAGGCAAATACCCTGATGCGCCGTGCATTTTTCAGTGCAAAGGCAGACGAGGCGATTGAGCAGATTATTCAGATGTTTGCGAAAACAAGGAATAATCAGGAGTTCGCGCAGATGATAAAGAGAACAAAGCTTTTCTGACCTCAGGCTGCGGATGATTATTTTATTGAAAAATAGGGTTGCATTCTGAAAAAGGCTATGCTATAATACAAAGGCTTAAATTAGAGTGTTAGGTCGACTGGTTTCGACCGGCCGATGATTCAATACATTATTAGAGAGGTGAAAGCAATGCAGGAAGCAATTCAGCCGAAGTACTATCAGGCAAAGGTTACTTGTAACTGTGGTAATGAGTTCATTACCGGTTCCACAAAGGAAGAGATTCACGTAGAAATTTGTTCTAAGTGCCATTCCTTCTACACCGGCCAGCAGAAAGCGGCTAAGGCTCGTGGAGCAATTGAGAAGTTTAACAAGAAGTACGGCCTTTAATTACATGTCACGACCTGCGCGATATGCTACGACCTGCGCAATATGCTACGACCTATGCGAAGCACAGTGTCGGGGCGCACAGTGTCGGGGCGCGGAGCGTCGGGACTCAAATTAGGTCCCCTTTGCAAGGGTTAACGGAATAGTGATGAAAACAGGTTGAGGTGTACTTGATATATCTCAACCTATTTTTCTATTATGACGAAATTTAGTTTATTTGGGATAAGATTATGAAAGAATGTAATTTGAAACCGTCGGGAATCGGCGGACAGGCAGTCATGGAAGGCGTTATGATGCGCAATAAGGACAAATACGCCGTAGCTGTCCGTAAAACAGATAAAAACATCATCATTAAAACGCAGGAATGGAGGAGTATCACGGATAAGCTTCCATTTTTGGGCTGGCCGTTGATCCGGGGTTCGGTTAACCTGGTTGAATCAATGGTAGTCGGAGTACGTACTCTGGCTTATTCTGCTGAATTTTTCGATGAGGAAGAGACTGACGCAGAGAGTGCTTCCGGGGAAGGAAAAGCAGAGCAGGAGACGGCAGCTGCTGCCGGGCGGCAGGATCAGAAGGAGAAGAGCGCCAAAAAAGAGTCCGATGGAACCCTGACTCCTGCGATGATTGCAGGAACAATTCTGTTCTCCCTTGTATTGACCATTGCATTGTTTGTATTTCTTCCGCTGTTAATCAGTGAATTTGTGATTGGGGAGCTGGGACTTTCCGGCAGTGCCTTTTTGAGCAGTTTGATTGAGGGTATTGTACGTATCGGGATTTTTGTCGGATATGTTGCCGCAATTTCACTTATGCCGGATATTAAGCGGGTATTTCGCTATCATGGGGCAGAGCATAAGACAATTAACTGTATTGAGCATGGTTTGCCGCTTACCGTGGAAAATGCGAGGAATTCCTCGAAAGAGCACAAACGCTGCGGCACCAGCTTTATGATTTTGGTTATGGTTATCAGTATTCTGGTTCTTTCCGTTGCCAATGTTGTGATTAACCCTCTGTGCGCCGGCATGAACAGGATTTTGAAGGTGCTTGTGCGTTTCGGCATTCGGCTTCTGCTTCTTCCGGTAGTTGCCGGATTCAGCTACGAATTCCTGAAACTTGCAGGACGCAGTGAAAATAAGCTTGTGAACCTTTTGAGCCGTCCGGGTATGTGGATGCAGGCATTGACAACCAAGGAGCCGGACGATGAGATGTTAGCGGTAGCCATTGCTTCTGTTGAGGCAGTATTTGACTGGCAGGATTTCTTAAACGGCGGTACCGGCAGGAAGGAAGTTGTGCCGGGCGAGGTTGAACTTCCGGCGGGAGATGGCAAATGACCGACGGAGAAACCAATATGACCTTCGCTTCCACGGCTCCCCACACCTACGGGGAACTGGTGCGGGAGGCGTCCCGACGTTTTATGGATGCCGGAATGGAAGATGCGAAAATCGACGCCCGGTTACTGATGCAGCACATTACCGGCTGGGACTGGGGCAGGTTCCTGATGGAACAGCAGAACCCGGCATTGCCGGAGATGGCAGTCCGGTATGAGGAGCTTGTCGCGCAGAGAGAAGCACACATTCCGCTCCAGTATCTGACCGGGGGACAGGAATTTATGGGTCTGCTCTTTCATGTGACGCCGGATGTGCTGATCCCAAGACAGGATACGGAGCTTTTGGTGGAACTGGCATTGCCGCACTGTGAGGGCGCACGTGTTCTTGATATGTGTACCGGTTCGGGATGCATTTTGCTGAGTCTTGTAAAGCTGGGTAAACTCCAATCGGCAACTGGAGCGGATATTTCGGCAAAGGCGCTTACGGTCGCACAGGAAAATGCCCGGAGCCTTGAGGCAGAGGCGGAATTTGTCGAGAGCGACCTGTTTGAAAACGTCCCCGGAACCTATGATGTGATTGTGTCGAATCCGCCTTATATTACGGCGGACGAGATGAAGGAGCTGATGCCGGAGGTGTTTGAGTGCGAGCCGCGTCTGGCACTGTACGGAGGCAAGGATGGACTGGTTATTTACCGCAGGCTGATTCCGGCAGCGAAGGAGCATTTGGCTGATAACGGATGGCTTATGCTTGAAATTGGCTGCGGACAGGGCGATGCGGTAAAGCAGCTGATGATAGAAAATGGATATGAGGAAGTAAACGTGCACCGCGATTATGCAGGACATGACCGGGTGGTTGCGGGGCATTTGCAGATAGCGGCAGGCAAGGAAAGCCTGCGGCAACATGTAAAGGAGATTGGAAATGTTTGATAAATTAGAGGATTTGCTGAAACGCTGCGAGGAGCTGGAACTCGAGTTGTCCGACCCGATGGTAGCAAGCGACACGGGGCGGTTCCGCAAGCTGATGAAGGAACAAAGTGAGCTACAGCCGATTGTGGAGGCATATAAAGAATACCGTAATGCCAAGCAGAACATTCAGGACAGCCTTGACCTTCTGGAAAGCGAGAGCGACGAGGAGATGCGTGAGCTGGCAAAGGAAGAACTGGCAGAGAGCAAGCAGGCGGTGATTGACCTTGAAGGCAAATTGAAGATTTTGCTTTTGCCGAAAGATCCGCTTGACGAGAAGAATGTTATTGTTGAGATCCGAGGCGGCGCGGGCGGTGACGAGGCGGCGTTGTTTGCAGCGGAATTGTACCGCATGTATGCGAAATTCGCAGAAACCAAGCGCTGGAAAATCGATATGATGAACCTGAATGAAAATGGTATCGGCGGTTTCAAGGAAGTTGTATTTATGATTAACGGACAGGGCGTATACTCCCAGCTGAAATTTGAGAGTGGTGTTCACCGTGTACAGAGAATCCCGGTAACTGAATCCGGCGGACGTATTCATACCTCTACGGCGACGGTTGCAATTATGCCCGAGGCCGAGGAGGTTGATGTACAGATTGATCCGAACGATTGCCGAATCGACGTATTCCGTTCCTCCGGCAACGGCGGCNNCAATACGACCGACTCTGCCGTGCGTCTTACCCACATTCCGACCGGTATCGTTATTTCCTGTCAGGATGAGAAATCTCAGTTAAAGAACCGTGATAAGGCATTCAAGGTATTGCGCTCCAAGCTGTTTGAATTGGAGCTGGAAAAGAAGCAGAAGGAAGAGGCGGCTTACCGAAAGAATCAGGTCGGCACCGGCGACCGTTCCGAGAAGATTCGTACCTACAATTTCCCGCAGGGACGCTGCACCGATCATCGGATTCATTTCACCAGCCATCAGCTGGACGACATCATGAATGGCGGTTTGCAGGAACTTCTGGATAATCTGATTGCCGCAGAACAGGCAATGAAACTGGCAAATCTTGCGGAAGAGTAATTTAGGGGAAGTTTTTTATGAAACGCAGACGGACATATACGACAACCCGAATCATCATGATCGGTTTTCTGGTGGGCATTGCACTGGGAACCTTTCTTTTGATGCTGCCGATTTCCTCTGCGGACGGTAAATGGACCGATTTTTATGATGCGCTTTTTATGGCGACATCGTCGATTTGTGTAACCGGACTTGCGACGGTAACGCCCGCAGTCCATTTCAGTTTATTCGGTCAGTTTGTTATGCTGGTGCTGATTCAGTTCGGCGGACTGGGTATCGTAACCTTCACGACGGTTCTGCTGCTGTTGGTAGGAAGGCGTATTACGCTGGCAGACCGATTGCTGATTCAGGACGCTTATAATCTGGATACGTTGTCGGGGGTGGTTCGGCTGACGCTTCGTGTTGTGAAGGGAACGCTCATCGTGGAAGGTATCGGGGCGATATGCTATATGACCGTTTTCTGCGCCGACAATGAAATCGGTGCGACGCACGGTATCTGGATATCGATATTTACCTCGATTTCCGCATTTTGCAACGCAGGACTGGATCTTCTGGGAGACAGCAGTCTGATTCCGTATCGTGACAATGTGATGGTGAATTTTACGACAATGCTGCTGATTATTCTCGGAGGCCTGGGATTCCCGGTATGGTGGGAGCTGATGCGCGTCATGCGTCTGAAACGCAAATGCAGCCGTTCCCGTTGGAAGGCATTGAATTTGCATACCAAGCTGGTTGTCGCTGCAACTCTGTTTCTGATTTTCGGCGGTATGCTGCTTGTACTTGCGATGGAATATGATAATCCGGATACGCTGGGAAACCTTAATTGGGGGCAGAAGCTTCAGGCTTCGCTGTTTCAGTCCGTTACTCTCAGAACGGCGGGATTTGCAACGATTGCGCAGAGCAGCTTCCGACATGCAACCTGCCTGTTCTTTGTTCTGTGGATGTTTATCGGCGGATCTCCGTCCGGCACGGCGGGTGGTGTGAAAACCGTTACGATGGTCGTTATTCTGGCGTCGGTGCTCAGTACGATACGAGGCAAAAAAGATACGGTTCTTTGTCATCGAAGCGTAACCGACAATGCGGCACGCAAGGCGCTTGCGGTCGCAGCGGTAAGCTTTTCGGCATTTTTTGTATTAACCCTCGCACTGATGTTTGTACAGGACGGCGACTTCTTAGATACCGTATATGAGATGGTTTCCGCGATTGCAACAGTAGGTCTGTCCCGGGGAATGACTGCAACGCTGCATGCGGGAGGCAAAATCATACTGGTACTTGCTATGTATCTGGGACGTGTCGGTCCGATTTCCATGGCATTGGCATTTAATGTAGAAGCCAGAGAACGAAATTTGAAGCCCGCAGCCGGTAAGGTTACGGTCGGATAGGAGCGGTTGTGAAGAAAAAATCAAGTGAGAAGAAATCAAAGAGAGAGTATGTTGTTATCGGTCTTGGACGGTTTGGTTCCAGTGTGGCGAGACAGCTTGAGTTAAATGGCTGCGAGGTGCTGGCGATTGATTCCGACCCGACATTGGTACAGAAGATTGCCGGGGAGGTAACTTATGCGCTGACCGGTGATGTGACGAAGGAGGAGACCCTGGCAGAAATCGGCATTCGCAATTTTGACGGTGCGGTTATTGCGATGGCATCGTCTCTTGAGGCCAGTGTGCTTACGACAATCTGGGCTAAGGAGCAGGGAGTTCCGATGGTTATGGTAAAGGCATATAATCCTCTTCAGGAGAAGATTTTGAAGCGGATCGGTGCGGATGTCGTCGTATTTCCCGAGAAGGAAATGGGCGAGCACATTGCCAATACCTTAGCATATGGCGAAATCTTTAATTCGATTGAGGTAACCGACGAATACAGTATCATTGACGTGGATATTCCCGAAGCCTGGGCGGGGAAGAATCTGATTAAATTGGATCTTCGCAAACGCTACGGAATTAACGTTATCGGTTTGAAAAAGGGCGAGGCACTCAATATGCTTCCGAGTGCAGAGCAGCCCCTGAATTCCGGTGAGGTTTTGGTTGTCATCGGACGTAACGATATGTTAAAGAAGATGCTGAATCAGCAGGAACAGGAAGGATAGCAGGATACCCCCATCAGAAATTACAGGGGCAAATGCGGATGCGAGGCGGCAAATGATTACCAGCGGAAATAATGAGCGGGTGAAACACATCATCACCCTGTTGAAAAAGAAAAAGCAGAGAGAGCTTGAGGGATGCTTTGTAATCGAAGGACGGAAGATGTACTTTGAGCTTCTGAAAGACTACCCGGGGCGTATCGTGGAAACCTATTGGTCGGAGAGCGGTCTTATGGGGCTTAGTGAGGCAGAGAGAGAACTTGCGGAAAGTGTGCCGTATGAAGTGCTTTCGGATTCGGTTTTTCAGAAAACCGCCGAGACGATTACCCCGCAGGGGGTTCTTGCGATTGTATGGATGCCGGAATATTCGATCGAAGATTTTCTTGGGGAGGAAGAGTGTCGGCTGATTTTACTGGAGCATTTGCAGGACCCGGGAAATCTTGGTACAATTCTTCGTACAGCGGAGGCTGCCGGTATGAGTGGGGTACTGCTTACCGAGGACTCCGTGGATGCATTTAACCCAAAGGTTGTTCGTTCGACAATGGGTTCGATATTCCGTCTGCCGTTTCTTTATGTGCCTTCCATGCCGGATTTGCTTCGGGAATTGCGGGAACGCGGCGTGGCTGTGTATGCAGCACATCTGGAGGGCTCCGCAGCCTACGATACGGTCGATTACGGTAAGAGATACGGTATCCTGATAGGAAATGAGGCAAATGGTCTCACGGCGGAAAGCACGGCGCTTGCAAAGCAGGCGGTGCGGATTCCGATGTATGGTAAGGCCGAGTCACTGAATGCGGCGATAGCATGTGCGGTGCTCGCCTACGAATCAAGAAAAAGTGTAAGGTAAATATCTTCTGCCACATTGGATGAAAAAAGTTCAATTTCAGGATATAAAATCCGACGCCCGATATTACACGGAGCGTCGGATTTTGTTTTGGCTTTTATGCGGTTGACAACCAGGCTCAGTCCTCCGGGACTTCCGGAATCTGAGGGTCGGGGTCC
>DLOO01000087.1:10924-14313 GCA_002479645.1 Lachnoclostridium sp. UBA7482
CCTCCGGCGTAGTGCTCGGCGGCGGCGACGGAACTTCCGGTGTAGCGCTCGGAGACGGCGATGGAGACGGCGACGGTGTCGGAGTCGGTGTCGGGGTGCCGGTTGGTTTACCGGTCGGTGTCGGTGTCGGAGAAGGCGTCGGCGTGCCGGTCGGCGACGGTGTCGGAGAAGGCGTTACGGATGCGGTTGGGTGAGGCTTAATTGTCTCGCCGTTCAAGTATGCTATGTACTCTTCCAGACACATATTCTTTTTATACATTTCGGTTGCCGCCTCGATGCCCACATAACGGAAATGCCACTGCTCATACATAACGCCGGTATATCCGAATTTATCGGCAGGGTAGCGCACGACAAATCCGTACTTGTAGCAGTTTTTGTGAAGCCACTCATAGTCGTATTCCATCATCCAGATATCAAAGCCGAGACCGGTACGATGCTCGCTGCATGTTGCGGGAACGGTTTTTACCGGACGCATGTACGGATCGTCGCCGTAGTGAGGGTCCTCGTCGATATGCTGCTGCCAGAAGCCCAGCTGCTTCTTATAATCACGATAAGTTCCGTTTGCGGAAAATTTCACGTCGGAGCAGCCTGCGTTCATTGCATCCAGACACATCTGGTTCAGAGCGATAACCGCAGTTTCGTTACCGGCTGCATTGTCCCGGTCGTCAAAATGATAACGGGAGTCGGTCATAATATCCTTCATGTGTACCAGACCTGCCGGGGAACCGCTGTACTTTAAGCGGCTGTCCCAGTTTACCAGCATCAGAGGATCAATTTCCCAGTCATCCTGCGCAATCGGCGTAATGTTCTTGTCCGCAGTTACGCTTTCGCACTGACCGGGGACATAAACAAATCCGGTCGGAGTCGGCGTCCCCGACGGAAGAGAAAGGCTGATGGTCGGAGAGTCCACCGGTTTATCGGTAACTGTCGGTGTCGGTGTACCGGTGGCTGTTACCGGTCTGGATGGAGCATTTTCGTTACCGTTATTCATCAGCTTCTTGGAGCAGGCAATTACTACAAGCAGCAGAAGAATTACCAGACCCACCAACAGAGCAATGCACTCCATGGGATGCAGGAAATAGATTCTTTTGACTATCTTTTTGAATCGTTTTTTTGTCATTTATTTTACCTCCATAGTGAATCATAAAACGCACAATTCACTTCATATTTCGTCAAAAAATAAGTCCCCCAAAGATTTTACCACACTTCCGTCAAAAATAACAGGGAAAATATCAAGTTTCTTACAAATAATCGCAATTCGTCGAACGATTCCCGGAAAGCCGTCTTTTCTTTCGCCCTTGGACAGGCTATAATTAAGGCAAATAAAGTAAAGGAGGCGTTGTATGCTGTTAAATCTGATTGCAAACCATCAGATTGTTTATGTACTTAGCGGAGTGGCCGCATTCGGCATTTTTCTGAATCTGGTGGAAGACAGCATATACAAAAGATGGATGCGCTGTGTTCAGCGAATAGAAGAGCAACGACCCGGGCATTGGATGGGGCGGATGAAGACACGGTTTGAAAGCTGCTATAAGATGAAAATCGGGGTACGCAAGATTGATTTGTTCGTGAAAAATTCTCTGGATGGGCGGAGAATCCTCGGGCTTCGCATGAGAACATGGGAACGCGTCAGTGCGCAGGCGCCGTTAGTGATGCTGGCGGCCGGAATCAGCGTGGGACTGTATGCCATGCAGGAGCGTTTTTCGTTAGCGGAGTGCGCGTCTCTTACAGGCATTGGCGTGGTTCTGGCTATTGCCGGATTTGCGGCAGAGCGTCTGATCGGAGTCCGTGAGAGCCGGGAGCGTCTCCAAAATATGCTGAACGATTACTTCTCAAACATGCTTCGTCCGCGGATGGAGCAGAAGTATCTGCTGCAAACGGAGGTGCTGCCGNNCGGCGGAGGAGCCCGAAGAGGCGGCGGTAACCGAGGAGAAAATCACGGAGGAGTCTGGGCAGGAAAAGACGCAGACACATGCGATGGTGCGCCAGGCTCGGATTGCCGAGAAACGCCGCAAGGCCGAGGAAAAGGCGCGCAGGCAGCGGGAGGCGCTGCAGGCTTCCTATGAAGAAAAGAAACGCAGACTGGAGAGCAAATACCAGGCGCTTCAAAAGGATTTGCGGGCAGCAGAGACTCCCGCCTGTAGTGAGGCAGCTGCCGCAAGAGAAATGCCGACGGAGCCGCCGACGGAGAAACGCAAAAAACCGGAGCGTAAAATGCAGAGCGCCGCATATGCGGAGGAGGGAATTGATTGCAGCGCCGAAAATCTGGCGGATCCGGACTTTATTGAGGCGGTTTTGCGGGAATATTTGTAGAAGAAAGCTAAGGAAGGGCTTGAAAAAGGAAATCAGGTAGTATCTTTTCCTGATGGGGAGCAGAATGCTAACAAATGCCATTGACTTCGGTCGGTGGCATTTTGTATTGTTGCAATAGCGGTTTATTATAAGGGTTAAGGAAACCGTGGGGGAGAGTATCAATTATAACGAGGAGGGTTTACAATGATTCGTACCGTAAAAACAGAAAATGGCCGGGTAGAGGGTTTGCCTGCAGCCGATCCGCGTATCACCTCGTTTAAGGGGATTCCCTTTGCCGCACCGCCGGTAGGAGAGAACCGCTGGCGTGCGCCGCAGCCCTGCGAAGACTGGGAGGGAACCTTGCTTGCGTATCAGTTTGCGCCGATTTCCATGCAGGATACACCGGGTATCGGGGATAACCTGTATAATCGCGAGTGGCATGTAGACCCGCAGATTCCGATGGATGAGGATTGTCTTTATCTGAATGTCTGGACAGGCGCAAAGAGCGCTGATGAGAAGCTGCCGGTCGTTGTTTGGTATTTCGGCGGAGGCTTACAGTGGGGCTATCCGGCGGAGATGGAATTTGACGGCGAACGGGTTGCCCGAAGAGGCGTTGTCGTCGTATCGGTCAACTACCGACTGAATGTATTTGGTTTTCTGGCTCATCCGGAGCTTACAAAGGAACAGCCCGATGCACCTTCCAATTTCGGAAGTCTGGATCAGCAGGCAGGGCTTCGCTGGGTCAAGAGAAATATTGCCGCATTCGGCGGTGACCCGGACAATATTACGATTGCCGGTCAGTCCGCAGGCGGAGGAAGCGTTATGAGCCAGCTCACGGCGCCGTCAAACCGCGGACAGATTCAGAGAGCCATCGTGCAGAGCGCGATGATTCGCGATCCCTACGGCGGCGAAAGTATCGGTAAGCCGGAGCCGCTTGCAAGCGCGGAAAAGAACGGCGAGAGCTTTTTTGAAATGCTGGGTGTAAAGACCCTTGCGGAGGCAAGAGCCATCGACGCGGTAACGATTCGTAACCGGTACGGTGAATTTGTACAGACCCATCCTATGATGCTCACGGTACAGGACAATGTGTTCTGTGT
>DLOO01000087.1:14399-14716 GCA_002479645.1 Lachnoclostridium sp. UBA7482
GCCAAATTCCATGAGAAGACCGGGGAGCTCTTCGGCGAAAGGGCGGCGGAATTTGAGGCAATGCTTGCAGCGGAGGGTACCGATCAGGGGCCTGCATACGGCAAGGTCAATGGGATTGCCTGTACCGTAAAGGCAATGTTTGAGCAGAAGGCAAAGCTCGGAACANNTACAGGACAATGTGTTCTGTGTCGGCGACCCGCTGGATATTTACGCAAAGGACCCCGGTGTGCGCGTACCGATGATGTCCGGCAACACCGAGGATGAGTTTCCGAATTTCCTCTTTACGGAGAGTGAGGCCAAATTCCATGAGAAGACCG
>DLOO01000087.1:14815-19668 GCA_002479645.1 Lachnoclostridium sp. UBA7482
GCAGAAGGCAAAGCTCGGAACAACCGAACCCACCTACTATTACAGCTTCAATGCCGATATTCCCGGCTGGGACAATGCGGGTACCTTCCATTCGGCAGAACTCTGGTTCTTCTTTGAAACTTTGGCAAAATGCTGGCGCCCGTTTGTCGGTCGTCACTATGACCTCGCCCGTCAGATGTGTAACTATTGGTCGAACTTTATCAAGACCGGAAATCCGAACGGCGACGATGCCGACGGCGCCCCGATGCCGAAGTGGGAATCCTACGAACCGGGAAGGCCTGCGGGTATGAGCTTTACGGCGGGGGGAGCGGTTCCGAAGGAGGGGAACAGCGATCTGCACGCATTTTTGGTGGAATCCATACAGAAAAAGTGGAAATGAATTGCAAAATAAATAAAGTCTCGATGCTGCGCAAAGGCGCAGATCGTGACAGGAAATAAAGTCCCGATGCTGCGCAAGGGCGCAGATCGTGACAGGTGGGAGAAAAGAAAATGGCAAACAATAAGAAACAGGCGGTAAATCCTTACCTGCCTTCGTGGGAATACGTTCCCGACGGCGAGCCGTATGTGTTCGGCGACCGCGTGTATGTGTACGGCTCGCATGATATGAGCAATGGTTATGTGTTCTGTATCGGCGACTATGTGTGCTGGTCCGCTCCGGTGGATGACCTCGGCAGCTGGCGCTATGAGGGTGTGATTTACGAGAAAACCGCAGATCCGCTCAACAAAGACGGCAGTATGTGTCTGTACGCACCGGATGTAACCGTGGGACCGGACGGCCGCTACTATCTTTACTATGTTCTGGATCATGTATCCGTTGTGTCGGTAGCGGTTAGCGATACCCCCGCGGGCAAATACGAATTTTACGGATATGTACATTATGCGGACGGTGTGCGTCTCGGCGAGAAGCCCGGTGATGAACCGCAGTTTGATCCGGGTGTGCTGACCGAGGGGAACGTGACCTACCTCTATACCGGATTTTGCGGCAGAGGAGACAAATCCCGCACCGGCGCGATGATGACCGTGCTGGATTCCGATATGCTGACGATTCTGGAGGAGCCGGAAATTGTAGCTCCCGGCTGTGAGTATGAATGCGGTACCGGATTTGAAGGTCATGCATATTTTGAGGCGGCTTCTATCCGCAAATGCAGAGACAAATACTACTTTATCTACTCTTCGACGCCGATGCATGAGCTTTGCTATGCAACCTCCGGCAGCCCGAGGGGGCCGTTTATCTACGGCGGCGTTCTGGTCAGCAACTGTGACCTGCATATTGACACCTACAAGCCGGCGGATCAGCCGATGGCTTACGGTGCAAACAATCACGGCAGCATGGTAGAGATTAACGGCGAATGGTATATCTTTTATCATCGCCAGACTAACGGCTCATGGTACAGCCGCCAGGGCTGCGCAGAGAAGCTGACGGTGCTTTCGGACGGCAGCATTCCGCAGGTGGAGATTACCTCCTGCGGCTTAAACGGCGGGCCGTTGGTCGGTAAGGGCGAATATCCTGCCTATATTGCGTGCCATCTGTTTTATCAGAAGCCCGGCATGTATGTCGGCGATCCGTATGCGCCGAGGATTGTACAGGATGGCAGGGACGGCGACGAGCTGCCCGGCTATGTCGCTAACATGACCGACAGTGCAACGGCGGGATTTAAGTATTTTGCGTATAAAGATATCGGCAAAATCACGCTCTGGGTTCGCGGTTATACCGGCGGACAGTTTGAAATCCGCACGACCTGGGACGGGGAAGTGCTGGCAACGATTCCGGTAAGAAACGCCAACATCTGGGAGGCGTTTTCCGCACCGATTGCGATACCGGACGGCGTGGGAAGCCTTTATATTACCTACCGCGGCGGCGGAAATGCGAGCCTGCGTTCGTTTGTGCTTGAATAAGGCAAAATTAAAGAAAGGCAATAGAGATGAAGGAGAAAGGCGACATTTATAAGAGAGTATTGCGGCTGGCAGTACCCATGATGATTCAAAACGGGATTACCAACATGGTGCATCTGGTGGACAATGTCATGGTCGGTAAAATCGGTACGGAGGCAATCACGGCGGTTTCTATTGTCGGTCAGCTGATTTTTGTCTTTAACCTTGCAATTTTCGGCGGACTTTCGGGTCCCGGAATCTACGGCGCCCAGTATTACGGACAGAAAAATACGGAAGGCTTCCGTCATACCTTCCGTATCAAGCACTGGATATGCGGCGGGGCGTTAATTGCCGGAATCAGCGTATTTCTGTTATGGGGCGAACAGCTGATTCACCTTTATCTGAAGGGAGAAAGCAACGATATCGATCCGATTCTTACCATGCAGTACGCGAAGCAGTACCTCGTCGTTATGCTGATTGGCCTGGTGCCGTTTGCAGTAACGCAGATTTACGCAAGCAGCCTCCGCGAAGCGGGCAACAGTGTTAAGCCGATGGTTGCCGGAATCGCTTCCGTCCTGGTGGATATTGTATTTAATTACCTGTTGATTTACGGCAAATTCGGTATGCCCAGACTCGGTGTGCGCGGTGCGGCTGCAGCAACTGTTTTGGCGCGTATCGTGGAAATGCTGGTCGTTATTTTGTGGGCGCAGCTCAAAAAACAGGAGCACGAATTTTTGCAGGGCGCATACCGTACCCTGCTGGTGCCGGTTGACCTGGCGGGAAAAATCGTTCGCAAGGGCTTTCCGATCTTCCTGAACGAATTTCTGTGGTCCTGCGGGATTGCCATATTGACCCAGTGTTATTCTTCGCGCGGACTTGATATTGTGGCGGGCTTGAATATTTCCAATGCTATCTGCAACCTGCTGAACGTCGTATTTATTGCGCTCGGCTCAGCGGTCGGCATCCTGATCGGACAGACCCTCGGGGCGCAAAAGTACGACCGGGCGCAGAAAGAAGCCTTCAGCCTGATGTGGTTTACCGGATTTGTCTGCGTGGGACTTACGGTCATACTGGTTGCGGTTTCCGGAATCTTTCCGCTGCTTTACGATACGACGCAGAGGGTGCGGGATTACAGTCAGAGGTTTATTATCATCACGGCAGTCTTTTTTCCGGTGCAGGGTTTTCTGAATACGCTGTATTTTACGCTGCGCTCCGGAGGCAAGACGTTGGTTACCTTCCTGTTTGACAGCGTATATTCCATGGTGGTGGCAGTACCGCTGGCAGCTGTTCTCTGCTACCTTACCAGCCTGCCGATATTCCTTGTATACACCATTGTACAGGCGGTGGATATCATTAAGATTATCGTCGGCTATGTGATGATTAAAAAGGGCGTATGGATCAGCAGCATCGTGGCGGATACGGGATGTTCAGAGAATCCTACCAATGTTTTGTAAGATTTGGGTAGAAGAGCAGGAAAAAGTGTGTTACGGTAGAACAAATACGGCATGTTTATCATATGCCGGACAAAATGCCGGAAAAGAGGAAGACCAATGAAAAAGAAATGCATATTGACAGCTGCGGTGCTGTGCCTGCTTATGAGTCTGACCGCCTGCGGCGACAAGAAGCCGACAGACAATCAGACAACGCCTACACAGGCAGGAGACGGTGCGACTGCAACCCCTACCATTACCGTTCAGGAGGAACCTCAGATGTTTGATTTTACAGAAGAAAATGTACGCCCAATCGGAAGAACCTTTTATGATTTCGGACTGAGCTGTGCATTTTCCGGAAGCGGCGCGGAATTTAAGTTTCACGGAAGCAAGCTGGTGATCCGTGTGGTCGGCGACAATGCCGCAAAGAATCCGTTCAATGAAGATAACCATACAAGACTTGCCATCTGCGTTGACGGCGAGCGCGTCATTGATGAGATGATTAACGAGGAAATGAAGGAATTTACCGTAATCGACGGCGCCGATGTGAAGGACTGCGTGATTAACGTCATCAAGCTCTCCGAAACTGCGATGTCTACAATTAAGCTGATGAATATCGAAACCGACCCTGCGGGAAGCGTAAGCCCGACCGAGCCGAGAGATAAGTTTATTGAATTTGTCGGCGATTCCATTACCTGTGGGTACGGTGTGGACGACGAGAACCGCGACCATCATTTTTCTACCAAAACCGAAGACTGTACCAAGGCGTATGCTTATAAGACCGCACAGCTTTTAGGCGCAGATTACAGCCTGGTTTCCATCAGCGGTTACGGTATCATTACCGGGTACAGCGGCGACGGACAGACCAAGTCCGAATCCCAGACGATTCCGAAGTACTATGAAAAGCTCGGCTTCAGCTATGCCAACAGCAAAGCAGCGAAGACGGACTGGGATTTCACTAAGAGAGAGCCGGACATTGTTGTGATTAACCTCGGAACCAATGATGACAGCTGGTGCAAGACGATTCCGGAACGTCAGGAAGAGTATATCAACGGTTATATTGCATTTCTTAAGACGATTCGCGAGAAGAATCCGAACGCGACCATCGTATGCGCATTGGGAATCATGGGCGACAACCTTTATGCGAGCGTAGAAAAGACCGTTGCCCGTTACAGTGAGGAGACCGGCGATACCAATATCGAGAGCTTCCACTTTACGCCTCAGAATCCCGCCGACGGCTATGCCGCCGACTGGCATCCGACAGCATTGACGCACACCAAGGCTTCGGAAAAATTTGCAGAGAGACTGAAAGAACTGCTGAAATAAGAAAGCAATGACAAATATTCTGACGGATCGGTGAAAAAACCGGTCCGTTTTTTTCTTTTCACCGAATGGAAAACGAACCGTCAATCATTGACAAAAATGCGGCTATGTGCTATAATTCCTCTGTCGTATGTGCACCTATTGTTATGGTCAAGTCTTTTTGTAACACTTGACCGTAACATAGCACAGCGCGATGAATAAATTAGGACCTGAATCCGTGAGACTTAA
>DLOO01000042.1:0-3948 GCA_002479645.1 Lachnoclostridium sp. UBA7482
ACTTTTTTAGTATAGCTCCAAATTACTTCTACCGCAACAAACGGTGATATCGATTATAATAGGAGTTGCTCTAGCGGGGATGCAATTATTATGATTGAACGAAGTAGCACATCGTTTAGAGAGCAAAACTCAAAAGGTGTTCTAATGCATGAGCTAAACCATCAGTATGGAGCAAAGGATCACTATCATGAACTAGCTGATAAAAATGATCCAAATTCTTGCAAGTTTAAGGAACGGTGTTCAGAATGTGGGAATAATCCAAGGCCATTGTCCTGTATTATGTATCAATCGAGAATTAACATTTCTAATTCAGATGTGATTTGCGCTGCATGTCAAAATGATATTTTGTCACATTTGAATGGACATCATGCCAATTAAATAAAATGGAGGTATAGCTATGAGAAGAATTCTAATACTTGCGTTAACATTGATGATGTGTTGTTCCGCACTGTTTGGGTGTGATTCTGTCAGGCAACATGACCATGATGAGAACAATAATGAGGAACAGTTGGCTAATAATGAATCCGATAATAAAAAACAGGGAGACGACAATACAGATCCAACGATTGTAATTGAGACGCCGCCTGATGGCTATGATTACATATTCGATTCTTATGATGGTTTGAAACAGGCATTATTTATCCCCTCTGCTGAAAAGTATTCAGCTTTACGTGCAGAGCAACAAAATTATGGCGAAATATACAAAAGTACACTCTCGGCCTTTGCGTCGAATGATATTTCATTGTATGTACCGCAATATAATGAATCCTGTGTTGAGCTTCGCAATGAAGAGGGATATTCCAATGTATCTTTTATGACTTGTGAACTGTATAATTTACCATGGATATGGTATCATTGTAAGGTCGATGAATACGATTTGACTGTCAAAATCTCCTATCTGGATGTGCTTGATAGCGAAGAGCTTAGTGCCGCTGCATCCTATACGGATGTCCTTGCACTCATTGCACCGGATGCGCCCTCGCCCTCGAATTATCAGCAGTATAGTTCATACAAAACTATATATGAAGAGGAAATTAGACTTGCAGATGGACGAAGTGTTACTGCAATGTTCTCTGTGTTGAAAGATAGTTCTAAGGTCTATGTAATGTTTTATTTGGATGGTGTGTTATTCTCATTGTATGCAGATAACCAGCTGTTTTCCGATGCTTTTTGGGAAGCATTTAATGTCGCTCTGTATTGATTCGTTTGATTGTATTATTAAATAATAGCCAAAAAACCACACAGAAAAAATGTCGGAATCCCATTGAACGGATAGCTCGAATTGCAGATGTAATCCTCAACCCGGGAACCTGAAAAGGAGTGTTGGAATGAAGAAAGCCATTACTTGTTTTTGCGTTTTATTGTTAGCAGTTTCTGCAATTTTATCAGGATGTAACGGCAACGACGAAATGTCGAAGGACGAGATTATTTCATTAGTCCTAACGAATAAAGAGTCTTTACTAAATGATATATCGAAGGAAAACTATGAAAACTGTAAAAGGATTCCTGAAATAAAAGAAGTTAATGTACATGACCACTACATTGAATTTTATTGCGGCGGAAGTGGTATGGGAGGCGAAACTACCTACAGCGGATTTTGTTATTTTGATGCTCATGTTCAACAAAATATTTTTGACATGCTTGAGCAGCGTTCATATGTGCGTGAAGGAGATGGCTATATCTGGAGGCAAGCCGATGGCGATAACATCATTTATATAGAACAAATCACAGAAGCCTTCTATTATTATTATCTGGAGTATTAGGTTGCTCGTGATAATAAGATGCGATATCAAGAGAAAACACAATGAACGACCATTTATCCCCCAAAACATGTCGTTTTATCCCGGAACGGTTGATATGTGGGTTTAGAATGTTATAATATAATAAAAAACATCCGAGGGCACTTATGGCGCTACATTTACTATGTTTGAATTGTAAGTTATGAAAGGAGTGATGCGTGATGAAAAAAATATCATTTTTCATTATAATTGTACTGGTTGTCCTTACAACCCCATCATGTAGGCAGATGCTATCCTCTAATAATAGCGCTGCTATATCTGATGATAATGAAAATAAGACCAACTTGACTGAGAGCGATAGTTACAATGTGCAATTAATAGATATCGCGGCACCGGAGCGAAATCGAATTTTGTCAAATGAACATACTCAATATCTAAATGCAATATGGCGTAGCGATGAATGGCAGCCCGATGTCATCAAGACACGTTGTTCGTTTGAGTTTGAAATTAATGGTGTAGTCCTCAGGTATTCGGATGAATTAGGTGTTTTTAATGATGACACAAACCAAATGCATATTGTGGTTACAAAGGAACAACGTGATTATATTAATACGTCAGTAATTGGCATTACAGTTCAGTAAAATAACAATTACGTTCGGTGTTTTCTGAAAATGAATATCATCACTTGTTAGGTGCAACATAGCCAACATCCCGCACAGAAAAATGTGCGGGATGTTGTTATTTCGGCAATATAATCACACGGCAGTTCAACCGGTGTGTTTCCAACCGATGAAATGTTCATTATATCAGGAACAGCAGGTTTATCAAAACGGCGCCGACAGCGTATACGGCAATGGTTAATGCAAGGCGAAGGTACAGGCGAAGCAGATCTTCTCTGATGTTCGGCAGGCGCTCACGCTTTTTTTTCCAGAAATACTGGTTTATAAAGAAGATAACAATAAAAATCAGGGTGGCATACTGGACGCCGAGAACCCGCCAGAAGATGCCGTCACGCGTATAAAGACCCAGGATAAATTTGATGGCATGGAACATAAACCGACCGGACAGAAAGCCCAGGATAAAATTCAGGATAAGAATGGGTTGGAGTTTGACTTCTCTGAAATATCGCATAATGTACCTCTTTTTACAAATTAGTATACAACAATTATTTTAATCGCAAACGTTGCATTTGACAAGGGCAATCTCCCTATTCTGCATTTGCATTTTTCTTTGGTATCAGATACAATAGGAGGGTGAAGGCAGACGAAGGAGGACGTTATGGCATACGAATGGAAAGACAGAGTACGATTCAGTGATACCGATGGAGAGCGTAAGCTTTCCATGCAGGCGATTTTGAATTATTTTCAGGATATAGCAACCTTTCATGCTGAGGATTTGGGGGTTGGAATTGCGTATCTGGACCCGCAGCATATGGCATGGTTTCTGGCGTCTTGGCAGATTACGGTTTTCCGCTATCCGGATTATTTTGAGAGCGTTATTGTGGGAACGTTTCCGTACCGTTTCCGCGGCAGTCTCGGTTATCGTAATTTCTACCTGAAAACCGAGGCAGGGGAGCTATTGGCGGTTGCGGACTCCATTTGGACCCTGGTAAATGTCGCGGAAGGAAAGATGGCGCTTCCTACCGAATTGATGCTTGGCAGATATCAGGTGGAGGAGAAGCTTGATATGAATTATAAGGGACGCAGGATTGCCGTGCCGGAGGATATGCAGGAACTGCCCGCATTTCCAATCCGCCGCGACCATCTGGACAGCAACGGTCATGTTAATAACGGCCAGTTTGTGCGGATTGCGATGGAGCAGCTTCCGATTGAGGTAAAGCCGGCGGAGCTTCGTGCGGAGTACAAGCATCAGATTCGCCTTGGACAAATGGTAACTCCGCAGTTTTCCGTAAACGGGGAGCGAGCCGTGGTAACGCTTTCGACCGAGGAGGACGGTTTGTGTACCGTGGTGGAAATCAGCTTTTAGGAATGCGGGGAAGAGGATGTATTTTACAAGTGAAATAGATTCGCCTATCGGAAAACTGGTGCTTGGAAGCGATCGGGAGCATTTGATTGGTCTATGGATGGGAGAACAGAAATATATTGAAACTACAATGCCGAAGCAGATGCAGCCGGACAGCGGCTTACCGGTTCTGGAACAGGGTAAGGTTTGGCTGCGGGCGTATTTTGCAAAAGAACGGCCTGACCCG
>DLOO01000042.1:4074-4472 GCA_002479645.1 Lachnoclostridium sp. UBA7482
CGCAGGCGGTTGGCGGTGCGGTGGGGCACAATCCGCTCGGAATCATCATTCCGTGTCACCGGGTTGTCGGAAAGGATGGCTGTCTGACCGGATATGCGGGAGGTATGGACAAAAAGATGTGGCTTCTGGAACATGAGGGAGTGGACATGACGAAGCTGTATTTGCCGAAAAAACATGCATTTTATTGAGAATAACATTGTGAAATTAGCACTCGACGGTTGACAGTGCTAATAANNCTATAACATCATTTGTAGGTGGTCGCAGAAGTGCTGCGAAACCAATTTTGAAGAAAGAAGGAAATGATTATGAAACTGAAGCCTTTAGGCGACAAGGTCGTATTACAGCAGAAGAAAGCGGAAGAGACTACCAAATCCGGTATTATTCTTACTACAGCATCT
>DLOO01000042.1:4554-10094 GCA_002479645.1 Lachnoclostridium sp. UBA7482
GTTATCTATTCCAAGTATGCAGGAACCAATGTAAAGCTTGGTGAGGAAGAGTATATCGTAGTAAAGCAGAACGATATTATCGCATTGGTAGAAGAGTAATTCGATTGATATAGGAGGCATTTGAATCATGGCAAAAGAATTAAAGTATGATGTAGAAGCAAGAANNTTAGAGAGCGGTGTAAATCAGTTGGCTGACACCGTTAAGGTAACCTTGGGGCCGAAGGGTCGCAATGTCGTATTGGATAAAGGCTACGGCGCACCCCTTATCACCAACGATGGTGTTACCATTGCAAAGGAGATTGAGCTTGCAGACCCGTTTGAGAACATGGGCGCGCAGCTTGTAAAGGAAGTTGCTACCAAGACCAACGATGTTGCAGGAGACGGTACCACGACCGCTACGGTTCTTGCACAGGCAATGATTAACGAAGGGATGAAGAACCTTGCGGCAGGCGCGAACCCGATTGTTCTTCGTAAGGGAATGAAGAAGGCTACCGAGTGTGCGGTAGAAGCACTGAAGGCAATGAGCGCACCGGTTACCGGCAAGTCTCATATTGCTAAGGTTGCTACCATTTCCTCCGGCAGCGAAGAGGTTGGCGAGATGGTTGCAGATGCAATGGAGAAGGTAAGTGATAACGGAGTTATCTCCATTGAAGAGTCCAGAACTATGCAGACCGAACTGGATGTTGTTCAGGGTATGCAGTTTGACCGCGGATACATTTCTTCTTATATGGTAACCGACACCGACAAGATGGAAGCGCGTCTTGCCGATCCGTTCATCCTTCTTACCGATAAGAAGATTTCCAATATTCAGGATTTGCTCCCGATTCTCGAAGAAATTGTGAAGTACGGCAAGCAGCTCCTGATTATCGCTGAGGATATCGAAGGCGAGGCACTCTCTACCTTGATTCTTAACAAACTCCGCGGAACCTTTACCGTAGTTGCTGTTAAGGCGCCGGGCTATGGGGATCGCAGAAAGGATATGCTTCAGGATATCGCTATTCTTACCGGCGGTACCGTGATTTCCGAGGAAATCGGTCTGACTCTTAAGGAGGCTACTCTGGAGATGCTCGGTCAGGCGAAGTCTGTTACCATTCAGAAGGAGACCACCACCATCGTTGACGGTCTTGGTGACAAGCAGCTTCTTGCAGAGCGTGTTGCTCAGATTAAGCAGCAGTATGATACCAGTAAGTCCACCTTCGATAAGGAGAAGCTTCAGGAGCGTCTTGCGAAGCTTTCCGGCGGTGTTGCCGTTGTACGTGTCGGTGCAGCTACCGAGACCGAGATGAAGGAAGCAAAGCTTCGTATGGAAGATGCTATTGCAGCTACCAAGGCGGCTGTTGAGGAAGGTATCATTGCAGGCGGCGGTTCTGCTTATCTTCATGCAATTGCTCCGGTTAAGGTATTGGCGGAGACTCTTGAGGGTGACGAGAAGACCGGTGCGAACATCATTCTGAAGGCATTGCAGGCGCCTCTTCTTATTATTGCTAAGAATGCAGGCTACGAGGGAACCGTTATCGTTGATAAGGTTATGAACCTTCCGGCAGGCCAGGGCTTCAACGCATATACCGGCGAGTATGCCGATATGGTTGAGACTGGTGTTATCGACCCGGTTAAGGTTACCCGTTGTGCATTGGAAAATGCTACCAGCGTAGCAGCAACCCTCCTTACTACCGAGGCTGTTGTTGCAATCAAGAAGGAGCCTCAGGCACCTGCAGCTCCCGCTATGCCGGAATATTAAAACGACCAAATTTCGATGTGAATTGCAGACCCTGCCCTTGCGGCGGGGTCGTTTTTGTTTTATACTTACTGAAAAGATGTTTTTTTTAGGGAAGGCAGAATTATGAACGAGACAATGAATCGACTGATTTCTATTTTGAAGGAGAGCAGCAATATTGTTTTCTTTGGTGGAGCCGGGGTCAGTACCGCCAGCAACATTCCGGATTTCCGAAGCGCGGACGGTATCTTCAGCAAAAAGCTTCAGCGAAATGTAACACCGGAGCAAGCGGTGTCGCATAGCTTCTTTATGTACAATACGGAAGAATTTTACGACTTTTACAAACATTATTTGGTATATCCCCAGGCACGACCCAATGCGTGTCACGACGCACTTGCGCGCCTTGAGGAGATGGGCAAGCTCCGTGGTATCGTGACCCAGAATATCGACGGACTTCATCAGATGGCGGGCTCCGGGCAGGTCTACGAGCTGCACGGCTCGGTGCATCGTAATTATTGCCGCAAATGCCATGCGTTTTACGATGCTGATTATGTGCTGCAGGCAGACGGTGTGCCCACATGCGAGCAGTGCGGCGGCATCGTCAAGCCGGACGTTGTGCTTTATGAAGAAGGACTGGATGACGATGTGGTATCCGGCGCCATTTGCGCCATTTCGGAGGCTGATACGCTGATTGTCGGCGGAACCTCCCTTGTGGTGTATCCGGCGGCTGGTCTGCTGCGCTACTTTAACGGCAAGCATCTCATCCTGATTAACAAAAGCGAGACGCAGGCAGATTCGATGGCAGAGCTTGTCATCCACGAGGACATTTCCGTGGTGATGAAAGAGGCCGTAGAAGGGCTGTAAGAGGAAAGGGACAAAACTTATTTGTGTGCGGCTTCGGGGACAATCAATGCGATTGTCTGGAACACCAGAACGGAGAAAGTATCAAAATACAGGGAATGACACTTGCCGATAAACAGGATAACGGCAAGGCACAGGTAGATAACCGCAAGAAAGCGGCAGATGATTTTGTGTCGATAGACTTGTTCAGGGGTTACTTTTTTGTAGCGGCTGAACTTGGGAGAGAGAAGAAAAATACACAGCGAGCAGAACCCACAGACAAGCAGTGACATGGGGGAACGCAGCTTTATGATTCCCGAAAGGTAAGTGACGCCCAGAATAATTGCCTGCGAACAGAGAAAGCAGGTCAGACGCCGTCCGGCATGGTAGCCGCCGGCATAGNNTTATCCTGTTTATCGGCAAGTGCATAGCTCCGGAGCACAGCAAGAAGGAACATAAAAAACAAACCGCTGCGCAGGCCTCCGACGATGCATAATAATACGGTGGGGGTTAGAATATTTACCGACAAAAGGAAAAAATATTCTAAACCGTATAATATCATCGGCAGTGAATCCGCGGTTGCAAGGTTATATTGTAGTAAAATATCAGCGAGTTTGTTCTTCATGTTGTTTTTCATCCTACTTGTCAGACTGGTTCAGTGCAGACGGCATTTCCGGCTCGTAAACAGCTATGAAGCAGATATCACTCGGAACTGCGGATGCGATGAATGCGCCCAAAACTGCCAGTGTGTGAACCAGCCTGACCCAGAATGATTTTTTCATAGGGAACCTCCTTTCCTTTTAGTAAACAAAGTATAGGATAAAGGATAGCGTTGGAACGCAATGTGGGACAAATGGTATGTTTTTGAGGTGAAATTGGTCAATTTTTGGAATAAAATATTATTTATAATAAAATTAAGGAGAATAAAGATGGGTTTTCGAAGTGTTCTTTACCTGCTGTTTGAACCGATTTATTGGGTGATTGCAGATATTTTTGCCATGGGGGCAAAAGAGCGAGAGTATTCCTCCAAAATGAAGTGCCTGGTTATCTTTGCAATAGCAGTGGTTGATGCGGCATTTTATTATATTAACCCGTATAACGTTTTGTTTGTGTTCAGCAGCATTCTCAGTTCTTTTCTGCTGATATACTATGAATCGAAGCGGGTAAAAAAGAGTCTGGTTCTTGCATTGATTTGGACTGTTGTTGGGATGATATCCGAATTGATAGGAGGATATAGCTTAGTTGCCTTTATTCATGCAACAATGGCGGAGGTGTCAGAGAATGAGGCGGGATATTGTGCTATGTTGTTTGTGGCCCGCCTGGTTCAACTCCTTTTTGCAGTTATGTATTATCGTTATGCAAAAAGGGGAAAGACGCAAGGAAAGTCTACAATGTACTGGCTTGCAACATCATTTACCTTCGTCGGCTCTATTGTATTGATTATATTATTTTATTATTTTACCTATGATGGCCTGCACGGCAGAGATGCATATTGGATGATGGCGGTAGTTCTTATCATTCTGTGCATGAACCTCATGCTTTTCTTCCTGTATGAGCGGCAGGAAAAGTTTCATGAAACCAAGGATGCACTCATACAGATGGAGCACTACATTGATCTACAGAGACAGTTCTACGAGGCAGAAAAAGAAAAAATTGAAAAGGAGCGGATCGAGCGGCATGACCTGCGGAATTATATGCTTTTGCTGGAGTATGCAGTGGAAAAACAGGATTGGGAGCTGCTTGGAACAACGATTTTGCAGAAGTTCCGGGAGACGGAATCGTATGCAATCATGACGACAGGCAATGAATATCTGGATGTGATTTTGACGAATAAGCTTCGTGCGGCAGCGAAACAGGGAATTCAGGTTTATAAAGATATTCTGATGAAGGAGATATTAAAACCGGAACAACCCTTGGATTTGATTGCACTGATTGGAAATGCAATGGATAATGCAATTGAGGCAGCCGGTAAGTGTGAGGAAGGAAAAATTGAACTTCGTATTATGTATGAAAAAGGCTTATTCCGAATGTTAGTAAGAAACTCTATGGCGAAAATCGTGGAGATTGCTGCAGATGGAACGATTCCGACAACGAAGAAGGAACAGGGGCACGGCTATGGCATTCGGTCTATGAAACTGATTGCAGAAAAATATGCGGGCAATGTGGAATTGGACTGTATTGACGGAATGTTTGAATTATCCGTATTGGTATTTCTATAAGAAAAATGATAAAATATACGAAAGAACTATTGGAGGAGAAAAATGTACCGAGTGGCTATTTGCGATGACGATGCAGTATTTCGTCAGGAACTGAAAGACGTATTGGCACAAAACTTTTTTTACAGCCGCATCCGGCTTGATGAGTTTGTGGATGGAACCGACATAATGAACGAGATAGAAAACGGGGTTGAGTTCGACATTATCTTTATGGATATCGGTATGAAAGAAATGAACGGGGATACCGCAGTGAAGAAGATCCGTTCATCTGCGGTAGGTGTAAATGCCATCGTTATTTTTCTCACCTCTTATGAGGCAGATATCTCACAGATTGTAGAATTAAGACCGTTCGCTTACATTTATAAAAAAGATGGTAAAGCGCTTCTGAACGAAAAAATCAATAAGGCCTTTGAACAGTTGGAATACGAACAGGATGTGATTGAAATCAAAAGTAACCGTATCGTTCACAGAATCCGGTACCGGGATATTGGTTATATTGAATCCTATCGTAACAGTGTGCACCTGTACACAGCGATGGAAAAGTATACGACGAGGTCATACAGTATATCTGAAATTGTCGCTATGATTAAATCCCCCAAATTTATCCAGGTCAGTGCGTCTGTACTTGTGAATTATGATTATGTCAGGCGATTTACGTCTAAAACAGTAGAGATGGATGACGGAAGGATTTTCACGATTACCAAGAAATTCAAAGGAGCATTGAAACTGAAATAGTTCTCATTTTCAGGACGAGAGCAGTTTACGCTCTC
>DLOO01000068.1:0-606 GCA_002479645.1 Lachnoclostridium sp. UBA7482
CCGTCCACATGCATCAAAAGCGGCAAATCATCGTATTCTGCTGCCAGATGCTCCACCAGATATCTGCCGCGTCCCCTGCCCCGTTCCTCCGGCGCAACCCAGACGTCACACAGAAAATTCCGTCCGTTTCCGGCAATCACGCGTGCATATCCTATTTTCTTTTTCCTCTTCTTCGGCGCCGCCGCAATTTGATGTATGTAATACTCCGTCACACCTTTTTTCTTTTTCGAGGAATAGACGGCGTCCCCCGAAAGCTTTTCTGCCGTAATGATCCGTCCGGTAAGGTTCAGAAGATAATCGCATCGTATCTCTTCTGCCTGCAAATGCCGAAGCACTGCCGTCGCATTTTCATATTCCTCCGCTGCAATCGGTTTTCCGTCTTTTACTGTGCGGAATATTATATACAGCTTTGCACGGGACAGCTCCCTGTCCTCCGCAAATACCTCCCGCATCTGCCGGAGGATACTTCTCATATATCCTTGCCGCCGATATGCCGGGTGCACAAACATCTGAATCTCAATGCCTTCCTGCCCGTCGTAAAACCATTCTCCGTAAGCCACCGGCTTTCTGCCCTCCATTCCGAGAAAAAAATGCGGAAGGTCATAA
>DLOO01000068.1:648-14390 GCA_002479645.1 Lachnoclostridium sp. UBA7482
GCTGCCAGTCTGCCGATTTGCTTTTTCCGAAAATCCGTAAGCTCAGTGTACATCCATATATTCTGAGCGTCTTTTTCCATATATTTTACCTCATTCGGCTGATATTAGGGCAACAGCTCTGCCAACCGGGCAAATTCCGGAAGTCCGAGGGCTTCGCCTCGAATCGTTTCGGAAAGTCCCATGGCCGCAAGCGCCGCCAGCACCTCGTCCTTACCGAGCGTCAGCTCCGGACTGTTGGCAAGCGAATTGACCAGTGTTTTTCTCCGCTGTCCGAATGCTCCTCGAATCAGGGCAAACATGCGGCTCTCATCCGCTGCCGCTANNGCCCGGCGGCTTGTCATGCAATGTCAGGCAAATGACTGCCGAACCAACATTCGGGCGCGGCATAAAGCAGTTCGGCGGTACGTTTGCCGCCAGATACGGCTCCGCATAATACTGCACCGCAAGCGAAAGCGCGCCGTAATCCTTCGTTCCGGGACCGGCCTGCATACGCATGGCTACCTCCTTCTGTACCATTACCGTAATGCTGGTCATCGGAATGTGCCGCTCAAAAAGCCCCATAATAATCGGTGTTGTAATATAGTATGGCAGGTTTGCAACGACCNNTTCGGCCAGAATTTCCTGATTGCCTGCAGCCGCCGAATTCTCCGGATAATTTACCCAGGTCAACCTTCAGGATATCCTCATGAATAATCGTCAGATTATCATACCCTTTGCAGGTATCCTCCTTGAGAATCGGAATCAGCGTGTCGTCAATCTCCACCGCAATAACCTGCTTTGCATGTTCACAGAGAACCTGTGTCATCGTGCCGATACCGGGACCGATTTCCAGTACCACATCATCTTTGGAAATATCTGCCGCACGGATGATTTTATCAAGAACGTGCGCGTCAATCAGGAAATTCTGGCCGAACCGCTTCTTAAATGCGAAATTGTATTTTTGCAAAACTGCAATGGTTTCCTTCGGGTCACTCAAATATGCCATGAACTATCCTCCAAGCATTTTCTTCGGTTATCGCTTCAACCTCTTCCGGCGAAACCCCTTTGATTTCACTGATTTTATCAATGACATAATGCAGATAATCGGACTGATTCCTCCGCCCTCGGAACGGTACCGGCGCCAGATACGGGCAATCCGTCTCCAGAACGAGCCGCTCCATCGGCGTCTGTTCCACCACCTCGGGAAGCCGACGGGCATTTTTGAATGTCAGCACCCCTCCGACGCCCAGATGATAGCCCATTTTCACATAGCGGGCGGCAATCTCCGGTGAGTAACTAAAGCAGTGAATGATACCGCCGCGGAAGCTTCCTTCCTTTTTGGCCTGCCTCGTATATTCTTCCATCATTTCCAGCGTGTCCTCTGCGGCGTCGCGGGAATGAATCATAACCGGAAGCTTCTCCTTGCGGGCAAGCTCCAGAAAGCGACGGAACCAGTATTTCTGCTTCTCATGATTCTCCGTCTCCCGGGTCTTATCCTCAAATTCTTCCGCATAATCCAGTCCGATTTCACCGATGGCGACGATTCCCTCCTCGCGGGAAAGCTCCCGTACCTGCGAAAACATGTCCTCGGTCAATTCCTCGGCATATTCGGGATGAATCCCGACCGCACCGAAGAATAATTCCGGCATTTGCTTCACATAATCAACCGTATCGCAGCACCCCTGCAGGGCGGCGCCGATATTGATAATCCGACCGACGCCGTTCGCCTGCAGTTCCTTAAGCAACTGTTCCCGATCCTCGGAAAAACGGTCATCGTCATAATGCGCATGGGTATCAAAAATCATAAAACATCCTCATAAAATTCTGATAATGCCGACCTGTCTTACGGTACCAACGGTCGGCAAAACACGTATTTGTCGGATATTTTACCACAAATTCACTGCTTTGACTACAAGATTATGGGTAAAGCGCCGACAATTTAGAAAACCATTGCCCAAACCGCAAAGCAATGGTAAACTATATACGGAAAAGAGTCCCGGTCTTTCTTCAGCGCCGCCTGGTTTTTTCATTGCGGCAGAAAGGAAACTTACTTTGAAAGAGAAAATCC
Source organism: Lachnoclostridium sp. UBA7482 (assembly GCA_002479645.1). Lineage (GTDB taxonomy): Bacteria > Bacillota > Clostridia > Lachnospirales > Lachnospiraceae > ISDg. Next base: position 2,696 of record DLOO01000068.1, read on the forward strand.
AAAAATTCCTAAGTAAAAACTGCATACCACTGGTTTACGGCATTTTTGCATTTTCCTGGGAGCTCCTGTCGTTGATCTATTTCGACCTGAGTCCCAAGATTACCAAACCGATTTTTCCATGCCTTTTGCTTGCCATCGGCATTTCGGTCATCTGCCTTTTCCAAAGCAAGCTTCGGCGTGCGGTTATGAGCACTGTTTTTCTGCTGTTCCAGATGGGAATTGCACTGGCATGCAACTACCTGTTCCTCTCGAACGGTACCATCTTTGAATGGAGCATGTACAATCAGCGAAATGACGCCTACGGTACGGTGGAACATCTGATTCTCAGCCGCGGTCTGGTAATTCAGGCAGTCCTGATGCTTCTTGGTTATCTGGCATTTCTGATTTTCTACATTCGCCATTGTAAAAAAGAGGGGCTGATGCTTGCGGCCTCCGCCTCGCGAAAGCCGCTGCTGGTTTCGCTTACTGTATTGACCGTATTTGCGGTTCTTTACAGTCCGAAACAGAAAATCGGCAGCAACGATGACTTGTACCGCAACCTTTTGTATGATACCAATAACAATTACCAGGAGCTGGGACTTTCCGGCAACCTGGTCTATGAAGTCCTGCACCGGGCGCCGGGCATTACCGTTGATACCGAGAAGCTGGAAACACTCTCCGAAACACTTTATTCCGAGCGTCTTGAGACCTCGGCCTACCACGGCGTCAGCAAAGGCAATAATGTTGTAATGATTCTGGCGGAATCCTTTGAATGGTACCCGCTTACCATGTATGATGAGGAAATCACGAAACAGATTTACCCGAATCTGTGGAAAATGATGCAGGAAAGTCTCCTGCTCGACCAATTCTATGCACGTGAGAAGACGGATACCTCCGAAGCGCTGATGTTACTCGGCAGCAATCCATCCGGCAAATACCTGCACTATGATTTCCCGGTCAATGCATACCCTTACTCGCTGCCGGCTTTGTTCCGCAGCGAATCGTCCCGCCTTGGCTTCGATAAGCCAAGCATCCGTTCCTTCCATCACAGCGAGGGACAGTTTTATAACCGAAAACAGCTGCACGTTTCCCTGGGCTTCGACAGCCTGACCGACGTCCACGATATGCAGGCGGCCGGTATGCCGGAAACTTGGCTTTCCGAATTAAAGGAGCGCAACCTCGATTCCAACTGTATCGCCTATATGAAGGACGAAATGTTCCCCAAGGATGAGCATTTCTTTACGTTTTGGATTTCTTTCTGTACGCACGGATTTTATGACAAGCGTACCACACTGCAGGAATATTATGAACGCTTTGACGAGTATGAGGTATTTCCGGAGGGCGACCAAAAACAGAATTATCTGCGCACCTATGCCGCAGCCGTTGCCGACTTCGATAAAGCCATCGGAATGATGATGGAGGATTTGGAGAAAAAGAACCGTTTGGACGATACCACGATTCTGATTATCTCCGACCACAATACCTACTACAGCAAGCTCAGCAACTATGTAAAGGGAATCGAAACCCGGTACAATTCCGAGCTTTACCGCATTCCCTGTATGATTTTTGACCGCAAGCTGACGGCCGCAATGAAGGAAAATGGCGAGGAGCTGCACATTGACAAATTCACCACGACCTCCGATATCATCCCGACCGTGCTTGATATCCTCGGCATTCCCGGCTGGAAGAACCTCTACTACGGCTCCACCGTCTTTAGCGATAAGGAAAGCATTGTCTTCTCGAGGGCTTATAACCTCTTCCTTACGGATAAATTTATGGGTTCTTCGCTCGCGGACATCAAATTCCGTGCCCCCGATGCAACTGAGGAGGATTTTGCCGTCTTCTCCGAAAAGGCTGTCGCACATGTCGAACGAATTAAGCTGTCAGATCAGATTTTCTACTCCGATTATTTTATGAACCACGCGTACCAGCCGTAGCATCTGCATATCCGCAGATGTTAAAGCAATGCGCCGTAATACGCTGCAGGCTGGTCAGTATGTCCATCCAGACGAATCCCATCCGGATGGTGCACTGACTGTTCTGCAGCCTTTCTATGTGGTTACTCTTTGCCTCTTCAATCAGCCTTGCCATACGTTCCCCGAGCACGTGAAGCTCCCCGCCTGTATGCACGTCATTTCGGGCAAATGCTTCTTCTGTCACCTTCATAATTGCACGGATTGTCTCCTGCAGGGGGACAATTTCCTCTGCCGCCTCGTTGGAAAAATGCATACCCTTTTCCTGCATTTCCCCGGCGCTGTGCAAGAGGCTTACTGCATGATCCCCGATACGCTCCAGATCTCCGATGGCTCGGAGCATTATATTTTTCTGCCGTCGTCCGGCGCCGGATACACGTCTGCGATCAATGGCGAGGAGGTAGCTGCCTATCTTATCCTCATAAAGATCCAGCCGATCCTCAAGCCGCAGAATCTCCTCCACCTTTTCTTCCCGGTACTCCGTAAAAAGAGTAAGGGACTCCGAAACCGCCGCAAAGGCGGTCTGAACCATTTCTTCCGTCCGTTTGCGGCATTCTGCCACCGCAACAGCCGGTGTTACCAGAAGTCGGGTATCGAGCAGCTGCGGCTCCTCTTCCTGCTCCTCTTCTTTGATAATTCGATTTGCCAGACGCTCAAGCTGCTTTGTAAACGGCAGCAAAAGGATCGTTGTCGCCACATTGAAGATACTGTGCACCGTTGCAGTTCCCACCGGGGTTGCCGCACCCAAAAGAAACGGTCCCACCGCGCGTACAGCGCCGACTCTCGCCAGCAGACCGGCTCCATAATACACGGCAAGCCCCGCAATCGTCCCGATGACGTTGAAGCTCACATGCACCACACTCACCTTCTTCGCATTTCGATTTACCCCGATACTCGAAAGCAGCGCTGTCATACAGGTTCCGATATTTTGTCCCATGATAATCGGGATTGCAACCGCATAGGTAATGCTTCCGGTCAGCGTCAGTGCCTGCAATATTCCCATCGATGCGGAAGACGATTGTACCACCGCCGTCAAAAGAGCTCCTGCAAGTATCCCCAGAAACGGATTGCGAAATGCCACCAAAAGCCGCCCAAACTGCGGCATGTCCTTTAACGGGCTCACCGCCTCACTCATCAGTTCCATTCCGAACATCAGAATGGCAAATCCCATCAGAATGCTCCCCATGTCTTTATGCTTCTGCCGTTTTCCCATCATAATCAGTAAAATACCGACAAATGCCAGCACAGGCGAGAAATTCTCCGGCTTCAGCAGATTCAGCACCGGATTTTCCCCTTCGATGCCAATCAGACTTAAAAGCCACGCCGTCACCGTTGTCCCGACGTTTGCTCCCATAATGACGCCGATGGTCTGCCCCATACGCATCAGCCCGGAATTCACAAGTCCGACGAGCATAACCGTCACAGCGGTGGAGGATTGGATGGCTGCCGTCACCATAATTCCCAGCAACAATGCCTTAAAGCGATTTGCCGTCATTTTCGCAAGAATGCCCTCCAGTCGGCTTCCCGCTAATTTCTGAAGCCCCGACGACATCGTATTCATGCCGTAAATAAAGAACGCCAACCCTCCGGCCAGTCCGATAACCATGAAAATACCCATGAAAAAACCTCCCCGATGTACTTCTTTTTAGTATTGCCAAAATACAGAAAAGAAAACTCGGGGAGGAGAAAATCCTGATATATTTCCCGTGATTACTTGGTTTCCAGGTAGTATTTCTTGTCAAACGCATCAAAAATCGAGGTGAATTCCTGATTTCCGTGACGGATACCATTCAGATACTCATGGGTGTCGAAGCTGCCCTTCTCTACCTCGATAACCGCAACCGCAATGTTAGAGCAGTGATCGGAAATACGGCGGTAGTCATTCAGAATATCGGAGAGAATGAAGCCCATTTCAATCGTACATTCGCCCTTCTTCAAACGGTCGATATGGTTATTCTTAATAGTCTGAGTGAGCTTATCAATTATCTGCTCAAGAGGCTCCACTCTTGCCGCCAGATCCACATCGGCATGCTGATATGCTTCCGTTGTGAGCGTCATAATTTCATCAATCGCAGCCCCAAGTACGCGAAGCTCCGAAGCCGCAATGTCCGTAAATTTGAGGTTCTTGTCATGCATCTCACAAGCCGCACGACAAAGGTTCAGGGCATGGTCGCCGAGTCGTTCAAAATCACCGATGGTCTGCAGCATTTTGGAAATTACACGGCTATCCGCATCCGAGAAGGAGCGGGAGGACATCTGCACCAGATAGCTTCCGAGGCGGTCTTCGTACTCATCCAATTCCTCTTCTACCTCATAAACCTTCTCAACCGCCTTCTGATCGAATTTATCGAAAAGCCCCATGGCACGGAACATGTTCTGGCAGGCGATTTCTGCCATTTTATTGGTAATGGAGTTACACTCGGTTACCGCAATGGAGGGAGTGCTGAGGACGCGCTCATCGAGCCAGTGCATATCCTTCTCAACCTCGCTGGCGGCAGTACCGTCCTTAGAATCTCTTACCAGCCACTCGGTCATGCGAACCAAAAGCCGGGTAAACGGAAGGAGAACACCCGTTGTTGCAATATTAAAAATGGTATGTACCAAAGCGATGCCGAACAGACCGATCGGCGTTCCGACAAACGACCAGCGGAACACGGAATTCAACGCAACAAAGGCGGACAGGAAGATTGCCGTACCGATAATCTTAATGGATACATGCACAACCGCAACACGCTTTGCCTTAGTGTTGGTACCGACACAGGAAATCAACGAGGTTGCACAGGTACCGATATTCTGCCCCATGACAATCGGAATTGCCATACCGTAGGAAATCATACCGGTTGCAGCCAATGCCTGCAGAATACCGATGGAAGCCGCAGAGCTCTGAATTACTGCGGTAAACAACGTTCCAATCAAAACGCCGACAATCGGATGATTAAACTGAACAAGCAGATCCTTAAATTCGGGCAGCTGCGCAAGCGGCTTCACCGCATCCTTCATCATCTCCATACCGTTCATAAGAACAAAGAAACCAATCAGGACATTTGCGATACTTTTCTTCTTATCATTTTTGGAAAACATAATGATAATCGTACCGATTAGTGCCAGAAGCGGAGCAAAATTCTCCGGTTTTAACATGGAAATAAAAAAGTTTCCGTCACCGATTCCGTCAAGAGCCAGAATCCATGCCGTCAGTGTTGTACCGATATTCGCACCGAAGATGACGAAAATCGTCTGACTGAACATCATAATTCCCGAGTTAACCAAACCAACCAGCATGACCGTGGTAGCGGAGGAAGACTGCATTGCAATCGTAATTACCGCGCCAAGGAAAATACTGACAATCGGGTTCTTGGTCATCTTCTTAAGAATATGCTCCAACTTACCGCCGGCCATCTTCTCCAGGTTCTTGGACATAACGCTCATACCAAACATGAAGGAAACCAAGCCGCCAATCAGCTCAATTACCATTTTTGTACTCATTTTGTAAGACCTCCGTGCAGCTTTATCCTGCTGTATGTAATTCATAATAACGGCTTACCCGTAGGATTGCACGAAATATTTTGTTAAATTTATGTAAAATCCGGAAACAGCACCCGAATACGGGTTCCTTCACCAAGCCGACTTTCCAGCTCAATCGCCGCCCCGTGATACGCCGCGCCATGCTTTACGATGGACAATCCCAAACCGGTACCGCCCACCTCCCTGGAATGGCTCTTATCAACACGGTAGAATCGCTCGAAAACGCGTCCCTGCTCCTTTTCGGGGATTCCGATACCGGTGTCCTGTACCGACAGGCTGACTGCCTGTTCCGTCCGATTTACCGTCAACCATACCGTTCCCTGCTCAACATTGTATTTGATGGCATTGTCGCATAGGTTATAAACCATTTCATCAATAATCTGCGGAACACCCAAAACTGTTGCCGGCTCACCGCCAACCAGTATCCGCACGTTCTTGGCTCCTGCTGCCACGGAAAGACGCTCAACAATCCTCTCGCATACTGCAAGCAAATCCACCGGTTCCTTCTCGACCTCCGCTTCCCCGTCCTCGAGCTGAGAGATACGGATAATATCGCCGACCAGAGTCACCAAACGCTGCGCCTCGTCGTGAATCTTCCCTGCAAAGCGGCCGATGTCCTCTTCTTTTACCAATCCGGCACGAAGCAGCTCCGCATAGCCGGAAATCGAAGTAAGCGGCGTCTTCAATTCATGCGACACATTTGCCGTAAATTCACGGCGGTATCGGTCACGTCTCTCGTGCTCCTCGCGAAGCTCCAGCATTTGCTTATGAATCTGCCGGTTCTGCTCGTTAATTCTCGACGCCAGGGGACGAAGCTCCGGGTACATCGTGCGCGCATCCGGGTTGGCAAGATCAATCGCGTTGATCGGCTCAATGATGCCGTTACTGATTCGCACCGCCAGAATAACCGCCAGGATAACAACGCCCGACAGCACCAATACCATTGGGGACAAAAGATTCATAAAAAGGACAAACACGGTATACTGCGTTCCGGAGATTCTAAGCACCTGCCCGCTGTTCAGCCGAACCGCATAATTATATGTATGTCTCCCTAACGTTGCAGAGGTTCGCGTGCTTTCACCGGTTCCCTTTTTCAGCGCCTCACGCACCTCCTCACGATTTCCGTGATTCTCAAGCATCGACGCATCCTCCGCGCTGTCAAATGCAACCGTTCCGTCCGGATTGATTAAGGTCAGCCGAACCGCACTTTCTTCCTTTTCCTTCGGCGTAAGCTTTGAGAGAAATTCGCCGCCGTAATTTTCCACAACTTCACAGAAATAAACAGACTCCGACTGCAGCTCCGCGCGGCGCTGTTCGGAAATATGCCGGTATAAGACGACAAGCGCAATCGTCTGGCACGCGATAAATGCAACCAGTGAAATCGCCAGAACACTTAAGAAAACTCTACGTTTCATCCCTTATCCCCCCCTCAATCTCCGATGATTTTATAACCCACGCCGCGTACCGTCTCAATATACTCTCCCGCACCTCCGAGCTTCTGACGAAGCGTACGGATATGTACGTCTACGGTTCGGTTTTCGCCGTCAAATGCGTAGCCCCAGATTTCACTCAAAAGCCGGTCACGCGTCAGAACCTTATCCTCATTTTTCAAAAGCATACACAAAATCTCGTATTCCTTTAATGCCAGTGTGACCGCTTCCCCATCAACCGTCACCAAGTGTTTGCCGGGAAATACCGCCAGCCTTCCCACACGGTATTCCTTTTCCTCCGCCGCTTCGGTACGACGAAGCAGCGCCTTGACACGTGCCGCAAGCTCCATCATCCCAAACGGCTTCGGCATATAATCATCCGCCCCAAGATCCAGTCCCAGAACCTTATCGTACTCACTGCTCCTCGCTGTAAGCATCATGACCGGCAGCTTACGGGTTGCCGGATTCTCACGGATCTTCCGAAGGATACTGAGTCCGTCCTCCTCCGGGAGCATAATATCAAGCAGCAGCATACGGGGCATCGCCTGCTCCATCGCCGCATAAAATGCACTCGGACGCCCGAATCCGGTTGTCGGCAGTCCCGACTGATTCAGCGCATATACCACCAATTCACGAATGTTTTCATCATCTTCCACAAGGTAAATCATCATGTTTCCCTCCCCCTATGCCTGCATTTTATCTTTTACGAAAATACCTGTCAAGACTAATACCGGTTTCGGCGGGTTTTCTCTCTTTTCATTTCCTCCGGTTTGAGGTATACTATATCATGTCTTTCAGACATGCCACGCTTCGCGATGCACACTCGCTTCGCTCGGCGCGGTATAATACCTGTCGGTATTATACCATAACTTCACCAGCGCTTCGGCAAAAGACGCGGAACCCGAACTTTTGCCTTCGCGTATATTATACATGGAGGATATTATGTTCAAACTACTTCGTTTCATGAAGGGCTACCGTAAGCAGGCGCTTCTCGCACCCCTTTTTAAGCTTCTCGAAGCGCTTTTGGAACTCCTTGTTCCATTGGTGGTCGCTGCCATTATCGACAAGGGAATCGGCGGTTCTTCCAAGGGCTACACCATCCGCATGAGTCTGCTGCTGGTGCTTTTTGCCATGATCGGCCTCGGATTTTCCGTACTGGCACAGTATTTTTCGGCAAAAACGGCGGTTGGCTTCACCGCCAAGGTACGGCATTCCCTTTTTGCCCACATCCAGTCACTCTCCTACACGGAGCTTGACCGTCTCGGAACATCAACGTTAATTACCCGCCTAACCAACGACATGAACCAAATTCAGAACGGCGTGAACCTGACTCTGCGTCTGTTCCTCCGTTCTCCGTTTATTGTCTTCGGCGCGATGATTATGGCATTTACCATTGATACCAAGAGCGCAATGATTTTCGTACTGGTTATTCCGGTCCTTTCCGTCGTCGTGTTCGGTATTATGCTGATTTCCATTCCGCTCTACCGTCGCGTCCAGCTTCGCCTTGACCGGGTGCTTTCCCTGACGAGGCAGAATCTCACCGGCGTTCGCGTGCTGCGTGCATTTTGCAAGGAAGAGGAACAGAAGGCTTTGTTTGCACAGAAAAACGGTGCGCTGATGAAGGATCAGAAGCGTTCCGCCAAAATCAGCGCCCTGATGAATCCTCTGACCTATATCATCATCAATGCCGGCATTATCGCCCTGATTTACAGCGGCGCGCTGCGCGTTGACAAGGGTATCCTTACCCAGGGCGCCGTCGTTGCCCTCTACAATTACATGTCGCAGATTCTCGTCGAGCTCGTAAAGCTTGCCAATCTGATTATCAATATCACAAAATCCATTGCCTGCGGCAACCGCGTACAGGCTGTTTTCGAGACAACATCCTCGCTGACCTTCGATGAGATTCCTGCCATTCGTGAAATTCCCGTCAAGGCCTGCAAAAACGGCGTGCCGTATGTCGAATTTGACCATGCAACGCTTCGTTATCAAAATGCTGCCGATGATATGCTGCACGACCTTTGCTTTACCGCCCGGTCAGGCGAGATCATCGGTGTTATCGGCGGTACGGGTTCCGGCAAATCCTCCCTCGTGAACCTGATTCCCCGCTTCTATGATGTTACAGGCGGCAGTGTCCGCATTTGCGGTAACGATGTCCGCGAATATCCGCTGACCACGCTTCGCGAATCCATCGGCATCGTTCCGCAGAAGGCGGTTCTCTTCGCCGGCACCATCCGAAGCAATCTCCGATTCCGTAAGTCGGACGCCACGGACGAGGAGCTGTGGACGGCTCTGCGCCTCGCACAGGCGGAGGAATTTGTCCGCAAGCTGCCGGATGGTCTTGACGCACCGGTCAGTCAGGGCGGTAAGAATTTCTCCGGCGGTCAGAGACAGCGCCTCACGATTGCACGCGCTTTGGTCGGAAATCCGGGGCTTTTGATTCTCGACGACAGTGCCTCCGCGCTTGATTATGCAACAGATGCAGCGCTGCGCCGGGCTCTTGCAACACTTCCGCAGAAGCCATGCTGCTTTATCGTGTCCCAGCGAACCGCATCGTTAATGCATGCGGACAAGATTCTCGTCATGGACGACGGTGTGCTGGTCGGTCAGGGAACACACGAAGAATTACTGCAAACCTGTGTTGTTTATAAAGAAATCTATGATTCCCAGTTTAAGAAGGAGAAAAAGGCTGCTTCCGGCAGTCCGCAGCCGGAACCGGATCTCGATGACTGGGACGTTGGCGGTGAATTCGACAGAAAGGAGGGCATCCGGGTATGAAAAAGGGTACATGGAAACGTGTTTTGACTTATCTCGGCAAATACCGGATTTTCCTGTTTCTGTCGCTTGTTTTTGCCGCAGCGTCCGTTGCCTGCACTTTGTACGTTCCGATTCTCATCGGGCGCGGCATCGACCAAATTATCGCGGCGGGCGAAGTGAATTTTGACGCCTTAAAAAATTATCTCCTGTCCGCTGCTATCGTAGTTGGCGTCGGAGCCCTTGTTCAGTGGATTATGACCACAATCAACAACAAGATTACCTATGAGGTTGTCGGCGATATTCGACGCGACGCCATGAATCACATTCAGGAGCTTCCTCTTTCCTATCTCGACAGCCACGCCTACGGTGATATCGTCAGCCGCATCATTGCCGATGTCGACCAGTTTGCCGACGGTCTGCTGATGGGATTTACGAACCTGTTTACCGGCGTGATTACAATCCTCGGCACTCTTGCATTTATGGTGTATCTCAATGCGGGAATTACCCTGGTCGTTGTTCTGCTGACGCCGCTGTCGCTCTTTGTTGCCAAATTCATCGCAAGCCACACTTACAGTTTCTTCAAAAAGCAAAGCGCCACCCGCGGCGAGCAGACGGCCGTCATTGAGGAAATCATCGGCAACCAGCGCATTATTCAGGCATTTTCCCAGGAAGACGAATCTCTGGAGCAATTCGATGAAATTAACGAGCGCCTGGAGGCATGCTCGCTGCAGGCAACCTTTTACTCGTCCCTTACCAACCCCTGCACCCGTTTTGTTAACAGCACCGTGTATGCAGCGGTTGCACTGACCGGCGCATTTGCCGCAATGACCGGTGCAATTACCGTCGGCGGGCTGTCCTGCTTCTTAAGCTACGCAGGCCAGTACGCGAAGCCGTTTAACGAAATCTCGGGCGTTATTACCGAACTTCAGAATGCGCTCGCCTGCGCCGCAAGAATGTTTGAATTTCTGGACAGCGAACCGCAGCCCGAGGAACCTGCCGACGCTTACACCCTGCAGGATGTAAAGGGAAATGTGTCCATCAATGATGTCTGCTTCTCCTATACGCCCGAACGTAAGCTGATAGAGCATCTGAACCTTCAGGTAAATGCCGGACAGCGCATCGCCATTGTCGGTCCGACCGGCTGCGGCAAGACAACGCTCATCAACCTTCTGATGCGCTTCTACGATACCGTCAGCGGTTCCATCTTGGTCGAAGGTCAGGAAATTCGGCGCGTCACCCGTGCAAGCCTTCGCCAAAACTACGGCATGGTTCTGCAGGAGACCTGGCTGATGGAGGGAACCATCCGCCAAAACCTCATTATGGGAAAGCCCAATGCCACACGCGAGGAAATGATTGCAGCTGCGAAAGCCGCACATGCCCACAGCTTCATCACCCGTCTGCCCAATGGCTACGACACAATGCTGACGGAAAATGGCGATGAGCTCTCGCAGGGTCAGAAACAGCTCCTGTGCATCGCACGCGTCATGCTCCGCAAACCTCCGATGCTGATTCTCGACGAAGCAACCTCCTCCATCGATACCCGTACCGAGCTAAAGGTGCAGGATGCATTTGCCCGACTGATGGAGGGACGCACCAGCTTTGTGGTTGCACACCGCCTCTCCACCATCTGCGATGCAGACCGTATCCTCGTTATGAAGGATGGTAACATCATCGAGCAGGGTACGCATACCGAGCTCCTCGAAGCCGACGGCTTCTATGCGCATCTGTATGAAAGTCAGTTTGCAGCGACGATGTAGGCAGAATATCTCTTGTTTATTGTGAAATAATGCGCAAAAGGCAGCAAATCCAATCGGACTGCTGCCTTTTCTTTCATCCCTTATCTGACGAAACTATTTTACACCATGCTCTCTGAGAATCCTCTCAATCTCCGCAGGTTCTACCTCCAGCTCGTCTGCAATCTGAGCGATGGTTTTTCCTTTTTGAAGCTTCTTCTGAGCCTGGGAAAATAGTGTCTGTTCAATGCCCTGCTCAATTCCGGTCTTGATGCCCTGTTTCATGCCCTGCCGAATGCCATCC
>DLOO01000026.1 GCA_002479645.1 Lachnoclostridium sp. UBA7482
CTTGACTAAATAGGGAGGAAAAGCCAATGATGGAGATGGAAAAGGTCAGAAACCGTAAGCTTGCGGAGCAGGTTGTTCGTGCTCTGAATGGAAGAAATATGGAGGCACAGTTTGTTGAGACCAGGGAGGATGCGCTGGCAGCAGCGCTTGCGCTGATTCCGGAGGGCTCTTGTGTCAGCTGGGGCGGAGTTATGACAGCCCATGAAATCGGTTTGATTCAGGCTCTGAGAGAAGGAAACTATGTAATCCTCGACCGAGAGGGAGCGCCTACGGCAGAGGAAAAGGCGCGAATCGAGAAGGCGGTATTTACCGATTGCGATTATTATCTTGTGAGCGCTAACGGTATGAGTGAGAACGGCGTCATCGTTAACATTGACAACAATTCCAATCGTGTCGCGGCTTTGGCATACGGCCCGAAGCATGTCATTATGATTGTCGGCATGAACAAGGTGGTTCATTCCGAGGAGGATGCATATAACCGTGCCAAATATATTGCAGCGCCTATTAACGCACAGCGTTTTGGACTGGATACCCCTTGCGCTAAGCTTGGCAAATGCATGGAGTGCCGGCACGAGCAGTGCATCTGCTGCCAGATTCTTGTGACGAGATACAGCAGACACGAGGGACGCATCAAAGTAATTCTTGTAAATGAGGATCTGGGATTCTAAATGGATGCACACGAAATTAACAATATCGGCAGCATTTAAGGAGGAAACGATGATGAAGACAATACAGAAAATAAAACAGCAATGGAAGCGGGGCATGGCGATGGGGATGACCGTCGTTATGGTATTGGCTGAGATTACTCTGGTCGGAGGACATGCGGCTCGTGCTGCGGTCGGAACTGTGACCTCGGCTCTGATAACAGAAGCGGCAGAAGAGGAAAATATCCGTGAGGCGGCAACCTCGGTCGGTATCGGAACTACGGCGCATACGCAAAGCGAGATTCGTGCCTACCTTGCAAAAATGGGGGCAAAGGATACCGACCCCGTCAGTTATGCATCAACACCGTCGGTGACAGCTCCGTATGCGCCCGGCAAGGTGTCGGATGCTTCCCTGAAGAATGCGCTGGCAATGATTAACCAGATTCGATATATCGCCGGATTGCCGGAGGTAACATTGGATACGTCCATGACGGAAACCATGCAGGCGTCGGCGCTTGTGCAGGCTGTAAACCGTGGTCTGAGTCATACGCCGCCGAAGCCGTCGGGCATGGCGGATTCGTTATACAAGAAGGGCTATCAGGGCTCCGGAACGGCCAATCTTGCATTTGGATATAGAACTTTGAATTCCGCAATCATGGGATGGATGTCTGATGAGGATGATTACAATATTGCGGTAATCGGACACAGAAGATGGATTTTGAATCCTGCCATGGGAAAGACCAGCTTCGGTGCGGCAAACCAGTTTTATTCCATGTATGCATTTGATTACAGCAAAAATTCGGACATTACCGGTGTGGCATGGCCGTCACAGCAGATGCCGATGGAGTATTTTGCCGATGACGTTCCGTGGTCCTATTCCTTTGGGGATGTTGCGGACGCTTCCAAGGTCAAGGTTACACTCACACGGAAGAAGGATGGAAAGGCATGGAAGTTTTCTTCTGCGTCCTCCGATGGATTTTTTAATGTAAATAACGATTGGTACGGTCAGGTGGGCTGTATCATTTTCCGCCCGAATAACGTCAGTTATGCGGCCGGCGATGTATTTGAAGTCGCGATTACTGGACTTCCGAAGGCTGTCCGCTATACGGTAACCTTCTTTGACGAGCCGACGGATTCTCAGCCGAAGTATGAGATTACACTGAATAAGACGTCTGCAAATCTTGCGACGCTTAAGACGCTTTCGCTGACGGCAGCGGTGTCTCCTGCCGGATATACGGGAACGATTACCTGGTCGAGCAGTGACAGTAAAATTGCCTCGGTAGATAAGAACGGTAAGGTGACGGCAAAAAAATACGGTACTGCCGTAATCACCGCGAAATTATCAAACGGCGCGACGGCAACCTGTAAGATTCAAACTAGATTTTATGATGTTGCAGGCTCGAACGATAAGACGAAGTCAAATTATCAGTATTATTACGATGCGGTGTATTGGGCAGCCGACAACGGAATTACCACCGGCTATAACGGCGTGTATTTCGGCCCCGAAAGAGAATGTGAGAGACGCGAGCTTTGTATCTTCCTTTGGAGAATCGCAGGCTGTCCGACCGGTTATGGGGACGCCAGGGACTATTTTAACGACATGGAAGGAAACGATACCTCTACCGCAACCAATCAGGCGATCGCATGGGCTTATAAGACCGGTGTTACCAAAGGCTACGCAGACGGCGGATTCCATCCGTATAGTACTGTAACGCGTGCGGAAACGATGATTATGCTCTATCGTGTAGCAGGCAAACCGGCAGTGAGCGGTGAAATTACGTTCCCGGATGTTCTGGAGCAGAATTACAGCCCGAAGAGCGATACCTATAAGGCAATTCTGTGGGGCAGCCGGAAGAAGATTACGAGCGGTTACAGTGACGGAAATTTCCGACCGTTAGATAACTGTCTGCGGGAATATATCGTGACCTTCTTATATCGCTACAGTAAGCTGAAATAGGATTGGAAGGATTCCGAAGGAGGTAAGAAGGTGAAGAAACAGACAGCATATCTCCTGGGGTTTATCATTCTGACAACATTTTTGGGAATCCTTTTTTGGTATGAGCTTCCGATAAATCGAATCAAGCGTGCTTTCCGGGCGGAGGATTATAAAACCGTAGTGCAAATATATCCGGATTTGACAAAAAAAGAAAATAAAGAATATGTTCAGGAAAAACTGGCGGAGGTTGCGGATCAAATCTACGAAGACTATTTCGGTCAACATATCACGTATGAGGATGCGGCCGCTTATTACCGGCTGGTTATGAAGCGTGTTCTTCGGAAAAACAGCAGGGTATCGGAAAACAAAGAAAAGATGGATGAAATATGTCATTCGCGGGAATTGTTTTCCGAGGGAACAAATCTTCATGCTCAGGGAAAATACCTTGAGGCGATAGCGGTTTTTCAGCAAATCTCCGAACTGGATACGGAATTTCGGAAACAGGCTGACAGCGAAATGGAGGAGTGCAGGAAGGAATATTGCAGCGAGGCGATTTCCAAAGCGGATGAGTGCATTGCCAAAGGCGAATTCCGGGAGGCGAGAGAGATGATTCTGGACGCAATTGCACATTTCCATGAGGAAGTTTCGCTGATTGACAAGTTGTGGGAAATTGAAAGGTATTTGCGAGTACCCGGAGAGGAAACGGTAGAGTTTTCGTCCGCTTGGATTACTACCTATAATCTGGGAGAACTGATTGCGGAGGAACTGGAAGTCTCCGATTTTGAACTGTATTTTCCGGTGAAACTGGTTTGGGAGTTTGGCGGCGGTACGATGAAGCTGTATGTGGATAAAGAGAGCATTCAACCGGCACTGGAGGCGCTTACGGAGGATGCGGCTTCGATGGATGCTGTTTATTCCGTTGCATCGAAATTCGGAATCAGTAAAATGCAGGCGGATTTCCTTGTGAAGCTGATGTACGGCGGCTCGTATTCGGATTTTATCCTGGATTATTTTGAAGACGAAATTAACGAGGCACTCGGGGATTTTAGTTTTCATTTGATTTACTGTGCGGATGCATCTCGAATCTATGTGGGAACGAAAAGCAAAAACGAGGATAATTTTTTGGTGTATACGGAGGAGGACGACGAGCTTATCATGACGGAATATGTGGGAAATGATAGGCTGTTGTCTTTGTTAGCGTATCCGCTTATTTGGGAGAGAAGATAAATGGTATATTATAATGAAAATGAAATCGTAATACGCAATTTGCAGCAGAGTGATGCACAAATGATTACGGACGAGGAAATTGCCCAGGGCTGGCATGCCAGTGTAGAAAAATATGAGATGAGACTCAGACACCAGGCGGAAGGCAAGTCCATTGCTTTAGTTGCTGAATATAAGGGCAAGGTTGCTGGTTATATCAATGTGTATCCTGATTCTGAGTGGGGCGCTTTTGCAAACCGCGGATATCCTGAAATTATGGACTTTGGTGTGCTGGCGAAATATCGCAACCGCGGCATTGGCAGTAAACTAATGGATATAGCGGAACAAATTGCGTTTGCGTACGCTGATGTGGTTTATTTGGGAGTCGGACTGCATAGCGGGTACGGGAGCGCTCAAAGAATGTATGTAAAGAGGGGATATATTCCTGACGGCAGCGGTGTTTGGTATCAAGATAAGATCTGCAGGCAATATGCCAACTGCTGTAATGATGACGATTTGGTTTTGTACTTATCAAAAAAAGTTTTAAGATAGCGTGACGGCAAAGCAGACAGAGAGGAAATCTGTCGGAGGTGCGGTCTTGCTTTTTGATAATGCATTTAGTATAATGAAAAATGTCAGTGTGTCGTCTGTCTTTCCTGTGGGAAATCAGAGGGAAACCCGGTGAGAATCCGGTGCAACCACCATTACCGTATTTGGCATGTCCATAAGTCGGAATACTCGGCGGATGCGTGAAGCACTGAGCACAGCGAGTGTGCACGATTATCCTTGGGAGACGCCGCTTTCGGCAGGGAAGGAGTCATGGTGAAAACAGAAAAAGATACAAAAGGAAAGACAGAAGCAGCGGCATTGCTGCGCTTGAAAGCACAGGAGCTTGGCCGCATGCCGAAGAAGTCAGACTTTTTGGATAATGAAATCAACATGGTGAAATCCTGCCTTGGGCCATGGCCCAGAGCCTTAGAGGAAGCGGGCCTGAAAGAGGTCAGCGAAGGCCGCATTGCGCGGCTTAAGAATCGCGAGGAAAAGCATATTCGCGCTAAGGTGAGACGAAGGGTCGCAAAAACGGACAAAAATGCAGGTCCGGACAGACCCGCGCGGTAGCAACGCGCAAAGGAGGATATCACCATGAATCGTTTTTTTAAGGGTTTTATGACGTGGCTGTGTCTGGCGGCTATGATGGCAGGAACCTTGTCCGTAGGTTTTGCTGCGGATGGCGAAGAAGAAAAGCCCGATACGGTTGTATTTACCGTTGAGGCGGCAACCATTGGCTACGGCTATTTGCTTGAGCCTGTGATTGTAACATTGGAAGAGGGCGATACGCTTGCAACGATTTTTGAGCGTGTTATGACGGCAGAGGGATTTTCCTATCTTGCATCCGACATGTATGTAAAGGCCATCGCTCCCGGCGGCGTATTGGAAAGCGGCGCCCGGAATGCAAGCGGCGTAGGTGCGGCAATGAACGTTCCGAAGCGTCTCGGCGGCGAAGTTCCGCAGATCATTTTTGACAGCATTGCAGATATGCTGGAACTGGAGACCGTTGAGGATTTCGAGGATGGCTGGAGCCACGGCGAAGGCGCTCTCGGCGAGTACGATTACAGCTTTATGACCGGGTGGATGATTTCCGTAAATAACATATTTGGCAGTACCGGTATGTCGGAAACTCCTGTTGCAGCAGGCGATGTGATTCGTATGCAGTATACCATGGGTTGGGGCAGCGACCTCGGTCCGAACTGGGGATTTGATTATTTTGCAACAGCAGACAAGGGCGCAATAACCACCGTAATGGCAGAAGCAAAGGCAGCAGAGGATGCGGCTGATTTGCTTGCAGATGCTAAAGTGGCGGCAGCTTATGCAGATGCCGTAAAGGCAGCAATGACCGTAGATGCAGAGCAGGCTGCTGTAGATGCAGCAAAGGCAGCGCTTGAAGCGGCGATTGAGGAGTATCGTGCAAATGAGGCTGAACCGACACCGACACCGGATGAGCCGGGGGAAGATGCAGAACCGACTCCGATTCCTACACCTACGCCTGACCCGGGTACCGACGATAGCCCGCAGACCGGTGATACCAACTGGAATCTCGTCGTTGTTTGTGCAGGTCTTGCTATGGCAGCAGCTGCGGGAATCAGAATGGCTCGCAGAGCGGAAAAATAAATAATCGGACACACAGTGTCCCGGATGAGTGCGGGTTCTAAGGAATCCGCACTTGTAACCTGTCACGACCTACGCGGAAGGCGTAGCGTCGGGACTTCGGAGGTGTATGTTGAAAACGCAGATTATCAGTTTCATACTGGCATTTTTTATGAGCGTTTCCCCCTGCCTGTCGGGAGGGACGAATTTGCGCGCCCTTTTGCCGACCGGGACAGAGGGAGCAGCCTTTGCTGTCGGGACTTTGGCGCAGACCTCGGAACTGCAGAAAATCGCGGAGGACATTATCCGTTGGAAGAAGCAGCAAAACGGCGGCGGTAAGTATCTGCTTGACGGAGCATTGCTGGCAAATGCGGGCAGCACCTCTTCGGACTGGTATGCATTTGCGTTGGGACGTCTGGAGAAAGCAGACCGTCAGGCGGCATATCTGGAACAATTAAAAAACTATGTGGAAAAATGCTACAAGAGCGGAAATGGGCTGTCGCGTCAAAAAGCAACCGAATGGCATCGCATTTCTCTGGCGGTTATTGCCTGCGGCGGAGACCCGACAGCATTCGGAATCGATACAAACGGGAATTCAATCAATTTGATTGCGGACGGAACCTATGACCGCGGGAAGACCGCTTCGCTCGGAAAGCAGGGATTGAACGGATATATCTGGGCGCTTCTCACCGTGGATGCGAGGCGGTACGCAATTCCGGCAGGAGCGCATGATACACGGGACGATATGATACGCGCAATTCTGGCGGGTCAGGTTGACGGCGGCGGATTTGCGCTTGCGGGAAATGCTGCGGATGTGGATATTACGGCGATGGCAATTCAGGCTCTTGCACCGTACTACAAGAGTAAGACGGCATATACATTTACTTTGAATAGCAGTAAGGAACAGGTTACCAGAACCGTTTCGGAAGCGGTGGAGACGGCGCTTACCTGGCTTTCGGAACAGCAGAGGGCAAATGGCGGCTTTGTAAATTACGGCGTTGTCAATCTGGAGCGCATTTGTCAGGTAATCGTCGCACTCTGCTCCATGGGAATCGACCCTGAGAAGGACAATCGATTTGTAAAAGGAAATAATACGTTGTGGGATGCACTGTTAGTGTTTCGGCAGAGTGACGGTGGATTTGCTCAGAATGTCGATGCGAACGGAAAAGGAAAATCGGATTCCATGGCGAGTGAACAGGCGCTTTACACTATGGCGGCGTGGATGCGTTTGAAGCAGGGAAAAAATTCTCTGTACGATTGCAGGGATGTGAAGACTGCGGAGCCGACCAAGGCACCGACGAGCGCACCGACAAAGGAACTGACCAAGACACCGACGAGCGCA
>DLOO01000067.1:0-185 GCA_002479645.1 Lachnoclostridium sp. UBA7482
GCAGGATACGTTCTACATTACCGGCTAACCTCGTCAAGACGACCCTCGATTGCAGCTCTGGCTTCATTCACCATCTGACCAACCTTCGGACGGTCTTCCGGAGCTACATCCTTCATGGATTTCAATACTTCCGTCAACTGCCCCTTCTTGCCCAGGAACTCGACACGAATCTCATTGAGGGTTTC
>DLOO01000067.1:327-8452 GCA_002479645.1 Lachnoclostridium sp. UBA7482
ATAGGAAATTCAAAGGAATTTCTTATGAAATAAAAAAAGCCCCTTCCATATCGAAGGGACGGAGCTATGCTTCGCGGTACCACCCAAATTCCTGTCACCAGGCGCTTTGTTCTGCGTAACGGGCAGAGGACGGCAACCCTTACTCTCGAAATTTCCGGGCTGCGGCTCAGGTGGGAAGGTGGGATATTGCAGGAACCTAAGGAAACTTTCAGCCGATGATTTCCTCTCTCTGGCGGAAAACAATATCTTAAGAACACCGTCATTGCCTTTATTGGGTTTATTTTAGCACAGTTTTTCCAAAAGTCAAGCAGAAAGGAGCAGACTTCCTATGATTCGCCTTACGGTTCCCATCCGTTTTGTCCTTAATTTTCTCCGAAGGCTCCGAGATGATCACATTTCCTCATTTTCGGCAGAGACAACGCTGTTTATGGTTATCTCTTTTTTCCCGTTTTTGATGTTTCTGCTCACACTGTTAGAGCACCTGCCGATTTCCGCAGATGCCCTGCAGCTCATTTTTCTCGTATTCCTGCCGAAGCAGATCCGAATCCAGCTTCTGCCGCATTTTGCCGAGCACTTAAACGGCAGCTCCGGCGCCATGTTAGCCACCACCGCCATCGCCTTTTTATGGGCGGGCTCCAAAGGCTTTCTGTCATTGGAGCGCGGTCTTAACAGCGTGTATTCCGAATCGGAAACACGAAACTACTTTCTGCGCCGCCTGCTTTCGCTGATTTATACGCTCCTGTTTGCCCTGTTCGTTGTTTTTGTCTTAGTCGTCTTTGTCTTCGGAAACCAGATTGCAGAACAGATTGCTCTGTATCTGCCGCGTGCAACCCAGGCGGCTGTCGTAATCAAAAGCTTCCGGACAATTCTGGGGATTATTGTACTTACTGTGTTGTTTGCCTCCATCTTTCTGGCAATGCCCAACCATCAGTGTCGCCGAAACTCCTTTTACACCGAGCTTCCGGGAGCCGTCTTTGCCGCCACAGGCTGGATTGTATTTTCCTACCTCTACTCGTTTTATATTGACCACATGAGCAACTTTTCGGTCATTTACGGCAACCTGACCGCCGTTGTACTCTGTCTTTTATGGCTGTATATCGGCATTTACATTCTTTTTATCGGCGCAGAGATCAATGTACTGCTACTCCCCATACTGACATCGAATCGTTGTTCCGGGAAAAAAATGCAGTAAAATCTCTTCGCAGGAAAATCCGTTTTGCGCCATTTCATTGGCACAGTTTTGCGACATCCCGACGCCGTGGCCGTACCCGCCGCCATGGATAGTCGCCGCTCCGTCCGCAATGTCCACATAGAAAAATGCGCTCGGCAGCAATCGAAGCCCGGTCACCGCCTCTGCGTCCGCCCGATAAATGCTCTCCTTTTGCAGGGCGAGAATTGTCCGAATGGCAGTCTGCCTCGTAAGCGTTGCCGTTCCGGTGCTTCCGTTGATTTGCACCTCCGTTGCAATCCCGCTCTTTCCGCGCTTTGTAACTGTGATTTCCCGGATAGTACCGACCGATGCCTCCTTCTTTTCCTTACCCTCCGTATCCGTCACCTTCACGTTTGCCCCCAGCTGGGCGCTGCAATATTTCAGATTTTCATTCACCGTCGCCGAGAGAGTCTCGATCGGCACCTCGGCTTTCCAGCGGTACCACAGGTATTCCTGCTCATAGGGCTGCATTTCCTCCTGAATCGTCAGATTCTCATAGCTCACCGTTACCAGATTCGACGTCAGAAACTCCCGAAACGTACTCTCCTTCGACAAATCCACACTGCGCTCCAGGGTAACCCGATCCTTCGGTTCCAGGCTTTCAAGAAGCTTTGCAACCATCGCCGAGGTCTTCTCCCACGGAACGTGCAGCTCCGTCACAAGGTATTCCTTCTCTGCTTCTCCCCACACCTCAGAAATTGCCGCGCCGACTCCGCAGGAGGTGGAGTAATAGTATGCCGTCCCCGGCTTATCTCCGCACCAGAGTGTCCGCCCCGTCGTCTCCGTTACCGCACGCTCCGCCTCCGCAGTTATCCCCGTATTCTTATAGACCTGACTGCCTGTGCTGTCGTCCACGTGTGCCTGCAAATCCGGAAATTTGGGCGAGGCAAGTGCGGCAAATGCATATGACCTCGCGCAGATTGCCTGTGCCTTTATCGCCTCCATATCGTATGTAGACGGCACCTCGCTCGGCAGAACCCCCGCCAGATACCGTTCCACCGGAAGCTCATTGACCAGATACATGCCTTCCGTCCCGGGATATACCTCCAGAGTTCCTTCATATTCGGGCACATCGCCGCTTCGCTTGATGCTTTCTATCCGAAAACGTCTGCTTTTCGGTTCCAACAGAATCCTCGACCACTGGGATGCATCGGAATTTTTCAGTTCCCATTTTTCCCCCGCCGGGAGCGTCCGATATTCTTCTCCCCCGCTCTTACTTATCAGCGTTATCTGTATCGGCTCTCCTGACGACACAATAACAGTTTCATGCAGATGCGAGAGAAATCCGGTGTTCATCAACACAACCCGAATATCCGGCACCCGCGACTTTTCGGCAATTGCCCCGACAAATTTCCCGTCCTTGACCACAAAGCGCACTGTCTCATAGCCTGCAAGCTGCGCCGGCACAATCGCTTCTCCCCTGCTGTAGTCATACGCCTCAAACTCTGCTGCCAGAGGGTACTGCTCGTCTCCGATTCGGATACTGCCCGCATTTTCCCTGTCCGACGTATAAGTGAAGCTTTCTGCTGCAATGACCTCCTGCTTAACAAGAATCTGCTCGACCACATCCCCCAGAAGCGTAATGTCCGCCAGCTCCCCCGCAAGCTTTGCAGCCGCATTTCCACCTTCTTTCAGAGTACAGGTGTATTTACTCTTCCCGTGCAGAAAATGAAGCTCCCCGCCGTCCGCCGAAAGGATGCAGCAGTTAGGAAGCACCTCGCGTTCCTTCTTTGGCTCCTCCTTCTTCTTGGCAAATACACTGCCGGATTGACTTTCTATCGCAAGAAAACAGTACCCGAGACCCAGAATTCCCAGCCCCATGACGATTGTTAATACAATACGAATCTTCCCTTTCACACAATTCTCCAACGCTTGTTATTTATAGAACATTGTATGTAGACAAGCTGAATTTAGAACCATGGAAAAGGAATTTCCTAATATATGGAACAAAACGGAGCTGCCCGAAAGCAGCCCCGTAAAACATCGGTTATCCTTCCTCCCTACTGCAAGCGCTGTAAGAAGGTATCCACTTCTCTCTTATCAATCAGGAAATCCGCCGTGCCGTCCACACAAACCGCGTAGGCCTCCGCACTGTACGGCAGGAAAGCGATGGTTTCGTCTTTCAGCGTCTTTGCATCGTTTACCTTAACCGTAATTGTCAGCACAGCCTCGGTCGCTTCAACCGCTTCCTTAAGCTCCGCCATATAGTGTAAATTCAGAATCTCCTGCTGCAATACGGTAAACTCTTCCTTTGTAAGAACAGTCCCGTCATAGCTTCCTATGGCAGTTTCCTTGCCGTCCTCCTCCACCGTACTCATGGTAAGCACATGTTCCCAATCCGGCGTGGTAAATGTCAGGGTATCCAGCACCTTAACCCCCGGCCAAAGCACATTTTTGCAAACCCATGGATAGGGGTTCGTTATAAAACGCTTATCCACGATTTGCGGAGAAAGCGACATAATCCAGTCGTTTCCCTCTAGCTTCGCATAATAGTTTCCGTCATTGTCTTTGCTTCCCAACAGCAGGGTATAGGAATTTTCCTCTTTGCCGTTTTTGCTGCGATATACCACTCTCAGGCTGGCAGAAGGCCGGTCAAGCCCGTAGAGAGCCGGATTTGCCGGCATATAATCCACAAGCGTCCGGTAAGAAAATTGCAGATAATTCTCACACTGTCCGTACCATGCATCAAAATCCGCATTCACCGCATGTTGATACGGGTCGGTAAAATACCAGTCGAAGATTGCCTTTCCGGAATAATCATAAGGATTTTTCTCGTCGCGAACCGCGTGGAAAGTTTCGCTGCCATTCGTCACGGTCACTTCAATCATCTGCTTGATATCGGCAATCTGCGGAAGATTCAGCTCCTCCAGATATTCTTCCCTCGTCATGCTGAGAAAGCGATTGTAGTTTGCGGAAACCATATAAACCTTAGAATCTCCCTCAAACATACAATAGTATTTCTCCTGGGTCGGAAGCTTGTTCCCGAGCAAAATGCCCACCAGCTCCGTCTCGCCCTGATATATGCGCATCTCCCCCTTCGGATTTGCAAGTCCGTACTCGGACAGCGCCGCCGGTTCCTTTACTTCGGCAAATGCATTCAAGTTTGAAAGCAGGATGGTAAAAAGGTTATCAAAAACCTTCTGGCGTACCGGGAAGAATTCTTCTCCCTCATACTTCCAGACAGCGCCATCCCGATAAAACCCGCCTGCGAAGGTTTCATTTTTTACGCGGATGCGATCCACCTGATCCGTATCAATTTTGCGAATTTCAAAGAATGACACACTCGGATTCCCCGGGTCATTCGGTTTCTGCCTGTTCCCGGTCTGCAAAAGCACGTAGACAACCACAAGCACAATAGCCCCTCCGACCAATGCCAGAAGCGGCAGCATTTTCTTTTTGTTCATAGTATTCCTCTCATCCGCTGTTCCTTCCCGGACAATCCTTTCCTTATCTTCTGCGGCGAAGAACCGCAAAGACGCCGAAAAGCAGAAATGCACCCGGAATACAACCGATAGAAATAATCGCCAGACGGTTCTTCTGCTTACCGGTTAAGGACAATGCCTCCTCACGGTTCTGTTTCACCGGAATGGAAATCTCACGCTCGCTTCCGGTCACTTCAGAAAGAACATTCAGCAGAAGCTCACGGTTCTTCAGCGGACGGGATTCGCCGAGACAATTATCACTCAAATAGAAATATGTGTTGAACACATACATTCTGGAGGTATTGCCCTGGTAAGTTTCCTCCGCATAGGTTAAAAGCGAAAATTTGCCTTCGTCACTCTTTTGGGCGGAGCTGTTCTGTTCCATCGGCTGCACAAAGGCAGTTCCGGAGGTCTCCGCACGGGGCGTCACCTTCAGTGTATCCCGCAAATCCTTCTTCACGGTAATCCCGCACCCTAACGGCCACAATACATTTCCGCCGCTGTATTCACTTACGATATAATACGGCTTATCACCGCTGGTATGTTCGCTGTCATTTTCGGTAAGAAGTCCGGCATTCAAGGTCATACCATAATAATCCAGCAATGCCGACAACTGCGGATAGCCCGTGTTGTTGTAATCGACGCACAGGAAAATCATCACATCTCCGCCTGCTGTCATATATGCCTTGATGCCTTCACTCTCTTCTTCGGTCAAATCCTTGCCCGGTCCGGCAATCACCAGCAAATCGCAGTCATCCGGAATCGGCTTTCTGGTCAGGTCAATATAGTGGATGCGGCACTGATTCAGTTCAAGCAGGTTGGCTACATTCTCCGGCAAAGCGCCGTCATTGGTAAGCGCCGTCTCTCCTTCCCCGTGACCGGTTGCAAAATAAACTTCCTTGAAATCATCACCGGTTACACGAAGAAGTCCCTTGACGATTTCCATTTCCGCATCATAACCCTGCAGGCGCTTTGCGGCAGTCAAACCGGTGGTATCCACTACATAAATCAGCATATCCTCATAGTCAATATAAGTATAACGCTCGGGGTTCGAGGCATTTTCGAGGATAATACTGTTGTTGTGAATCTCCCCCATATTGTTGTACTGGTACACAAACTGCGGATACTGCACCGGGTCCTTGTAGCTCAGCATAATGTGGTCGGACTCCTTCGCGAAAAGCTCCGCCAGACTTGTAAAGAGAAGATTCTCCTCTCCGTTTTCGGTCACGTAATACATATTCACGTCGGTCGAAAGCCCCTTCAGATATTGCTTGGTTTCCTTTGCAAGCGAATAGGTTCCCATGCTCGTCAGATCCTTTGTCTCGGACACAGCAGAAACCAACAGGTTAACGACAATCAAAATGACAATAACCAAGAGGGAAACTACGGTTGTATAGGCGCCGCCCTTAAACTTACGGCTGTTAAAATTACCTTTCATTGCAGGTTCCTCCTTATTCCCAACGACGCTTTTTGATTGCCTGAACCGTCAGGAAAACAAAAAGGAAAACAAGACTCAGATAGTAAATGTATGCCGCCCCGTCGAAGATGCCGTACTTGAAGCGGTCAAAACGGTTCAGNNCAGCATGGAGAACCAGCTGAACACGCGGGCTACGGCACCGTCCAGCTTCTCCGGTCTGCCGACAAGAAGCGCCGTAAGCACCCCGCCGAGAATCACAAGGAAACCACCGGATACCAACAGGTTCTTCATCATCACATACAGGACAACCGCAAGCAGGATCACGCAGGCGAGCAAAACAATATATGCCGTTGTGTAATCGGTCGGAAGCATCTCCACCAGAAGGTCAACCAGCCATGTGAACAGAATCACCACAAAGGTCATAACGGCTGCAAATACCTGGCTTTCCGTCAGTGCGGAAATAAACATGCCGATTGCCATGTAAGCACATCCGAGCAGGAAAAATGCAGCAATCGTGCTGTAGGCAATCCGGTAATTCACTGCGCCGTACTTATGCAAAACCACCGGGTAAGCACAGACAATCGCCGCACCGATTGCAAATACGGTCACCATCGCAAGGTATTTGCCCAAAACAACCTGCGTCACGGAAACCGGCGCCGTAAAAATCAGCTGGTCGGTCTTCTGACGGCGTTCCTCGGCAAGCACCCGCATGGTAAGCATCGGTACAAGCAAAAGGAAAAACGTTGTAATTCCGCTGATGGAACGCGCAAAGTTCGCATACTCCATCGTCAGGTTATAAATATACTGGTAGATTCCAACGAACACAAGGAAGAATGCCAGAAACAAATAACCGAAAAAGGAAGTAAAATAGCCCTTCAATTCTTTTTTATAAATCGCGAACATCCTCTTCCTCCTTTTCCGTAGTCATTGCAATGAACACTTCCTCCAGGGAACGGCTCATCGGCCGCATCTCGTAAATCGGCAGGCGTGCATTGGCAAGGGAGTAGAACAGGGCTTCCCTCACATCCATGCCCGGCTTTGCCATAATCTCAAAGAAGCAGACTCCGGCTTCAGCTCCGGCAGGCGCCTCCTTGCTTTCCAGCTTCTCAATCATCGGAAGGCGGGAAAGAACCTCTTCAATCTCCTGCTGTGTTCCCTTGATACCGATTTGAACGCCCTCGGTTCCGCCTAACATACGGACGATATTCTCCGGAGAATCGATAACCACCTTCTTCCCGTGATTGATAATCAGGATGCGGTCACAAACCGCATTTACTTCAAAAAGGATGTGGGAGCTTAAAATAACGGTATGTCCCTTTGCCAGACTGCGAATCAACTCACGAATCTCGATAATCTGCGCGGGGTCAAGACCGACCGTCGGCTCGTCAAGAATAATCACCTTCGGATCTCCGAGAAGCGCCTGGGCAAATCCGGTTCTCTGACGGTAGCCCTTACTCAAATGCTTAATCAGACGATTCTGCATGTGCGTAATCTTCACCGCTTCCATAACGCGCGCCACTTCACTCTTCTTCTCGGCGCCTTTTATGCCCTTCAATTCCGCAGCGAACATCAGATACTCCTTCACGCGCATGTCCGGATAAACCGGGGGAATCTCCGGCAAATAACCGATTTCCCGTTTTGCCAGCTCCGGCTCGTCATAAATATTGTGACCGTTGATAATCACATCTCCTTCGGTAGCCGAAAGATAGCCTGTAATCATATTCATGGTTGTGGATTTTCCGGCGCCGTTCGGTCCCAAAAATCCAAGAATCTCCCCTTCATTCACCTGAAAGCTCAGATGATCTACCGCACAGAAAGGACCATATTGTTTGACCAGATTATTGACCTGTATCAATTTGTTACCCTCCTAATTTCACACCTGTGTAACGCTAAAAGCGCCCCTGCCCCATCACAGGGCAGTGCGCTTCTTTTTGTTCTTCCATAGGAAATTCAAAGGAATTTCCTATGGAAGAAACCTGCATTTTATTCTTCTGTCATCAATGCTTCAAACTCGTCAAGCATCTCGCCAAACAGCTTCATTGCAGCCTGTACCGGCTCCTTCCTGCTCATATCGAC
>DLOO01000067.1:8495-14985 GCA_002479645.1 Lachnoclostridium sp. UBA7482
AAAAATCGGCAACGGCCGGCGCACCGCCGTCCAGGATGCGCTGCGCCAGTGCGGAAGCAGCGGCAAAACCGGTTGCATACTGATATACATAGAACGAAGTATAGAAATGCGGGATACGGCTCCACTCACACTCGATTTCCTTATCGACCACCATGTCCGGTCCAAAGTACTGAACCGTCAAATCGTAGTAAATCTTGTTGAGGTCGGCAGCACTGAGCGCTTCGCCGGCCTCCATGCGCTTGTGCGCAAGCATCTCAAATTCCGCAAACATAACCTGACGGAAAATCGTTCCCTTGAACTCATCCAGGAAGTGGTTCATGATATATGCACGACGTGCTTTATCGGTTGTCGTAGCAAGCAGATGCTTCGTAAGCAATATCTCGTTGCAGATGGATGCAACCTCTGCTACGAAAATCAGATAGTCTGCCGTCTGGTACGGCTGGTACTTGGTGCTGAAATAGGTATGCATCGCATGTCCCATCTCATGCGCCAGCGTATACATGCTGTCAAGATTCTCTTTGAAGGTCATCAGGACATACGGATGCGAGGTTGCACAGCTTCCGCTGCAATAAGCGCCGCTTCGCTTGCCCTCATTTTCATATGCATCAATCCAGCGATCGGAAAAANNCATGTTCTTTGCAAAGGCAAGACTTCAGACCTTCCAGATACTCCTCACCCATCGGCTTCAGAGCTTCAAAAATCGTATCTCTTGCCTCCTCAAAGGACACCTTCCACTCAACCTCGGAAACAACCGAAACATAAACGTCGTAAAGATGCAGCTCATCAAGTCCGAGAAGCTTCTTGCGAAGCGCCACATAACGGTACATAAGCGGAAGTCCTGCATGAGTCTCCTCAATCAGGTTGTCATAAACCTCCTCGGGAATATTGCCCGGAGCGAGGTGCATTGCTCTCGTAGAGGAATAGCCTCTTGCCTTTGCAAAGAACATGTCCTGGCGGATGTTGCCGGTATAGGTTGCGGCAATCGTGTTGCCGAACTGTCCGAATACGCTGTACATGGACTCAAATGCAGCCTTGCGCACGTCACGATTCTTGCTCTCAAGCAGAGTGCCGTAACGGCCGTGGGTTACCGGAACCTCCTCGCCGTCCTCGCCTTGAATAGACGGGAATTTGGCATCTGCATTGTTAAACATCGTAAATACCTGTGACGCAGTGCCTGCAACTTCTCCTGCGCCTGCCAGGACTGCCTCAACCTCTGCACTTCTGGTATGGGCACGGTCTCTTTCCAAACGCTCAAAATAGCGCGCATATACGCCGAATCCCTCATCGCTTGCCTGCCACTGCTTCAAAGTCTCGGAGGGAATTGCCATAATCTCCGGATCGGCAAATGCCATAGCCTCGCTGAGCTGTACCCACAAGGAACGGGTACGCATACTTGCGGACTGTCTCTCATTGTCAGAGGTATCCACATCCGCATTTAAGCTGGCATAAGAATAGATGAGTTCCACCTGTTTGCAGAGATCGCTCTGCACATTCAAAAACTCCAAAAGCACCTGTGCGCTCTCGCCGAGTCTTCCTTCATAAGATTTGATTACGCTGAGTTTTTCTTTCGCGTCGGCAAATGCCTGTTCCCACTGTGCGTCCGAGGCGAAAATATCCTCGGTTGCCCACTGCTTTTCCTTGGGAATGTCCTGCCGCTTAGCAATCCGATCTGCCATAAATACCTCCTGAAATTTTACGATAATATAATACCTATTTACACTTATCCTAGTATAATAGACAAGGCGTGCTTTGTCAAATTTAATTCGCATATACAGCCAAAAAGCCCCGAACTCCGGGGCTTTTCATGGTTTCTGTAAATTCAGTTACTCAACATCAGAAGTACAGTGCGGGCACTTGGTAGCATTGATATTGATTTCGGACTGGCAGTAAGGACATACCTTTGTCGTCGGCGCTGCGGGAGCCTCTTCCTTCTTACCAATGTTACGAGCCTTATTGATTACCTTAACCATAAGGAATACAACAAGCGCCATCAGCAGGAAGTTAATGATACCGGTAATAAAATTACCGTAATTCAATGTAGCCATACCGTAAGCCTGCGCCTCAGCCAGTGTGCCGGGTTTAGCGTTTACAACCACCTCGCCTGCTTCCGTTGCAGCCGTAAAGGGAAGCTTTGTCAAGAGCACATACAGATTGCTGAAATCGGTATCGCCGATCAGCCAACCGATAATCGGCATAAAGATGTCATTTACCAAAGAGGTAACCAACGCGCCGAACGCGCCGCCGATGATAACGCCGACAGCCAGATCAACCATGTTGCCGCGCATAACAAATGCCTTGAATTCTTTTAACATGTCTTTTTCTCCTCGTCAGAAGTCTATACGCACAAGCAATTTTCCGGTCTTTTGTGTGCGTCCAAAACGACCTTATTTATCGTATCAGGATACCGGGATTTTGTCAAGAGTTCTCAGACATCCGCTTTCAAAAAATACCCATTTCCCGTTTCCGTTATTCCATACCGAAAAACTTCTTAAATGCCTCGTGGAAAATGCGGATGCGGCCATCCTGCAGCAGCTCCTCAATCTCATTAGCCAGCTGCTGCCGCTCGTTCAAAAGCCGCACAATCTTCGGGGAATAACGATTTCCCGCGCCGCTGTTAAGCTCCTGTAAGACCTCCGTAAAGGTCTTTGAACGGTGATAACTTCTTCCAAGCCAATCGGTTGCCGCATCGAGGCAGTCGCAGACACTGATAACATCGATGATGGACTTGTACGGCGAACTTTTATTGTCAAAATCGTACGGGTATCCCTTCTCCCCGTCATAAGACTTGTGATGGCCGATAACGACATCCCGGTAATTATAAAAATCCTTGTCCTGACTGAGATAAGCAAATCCACGGTTCGGATGGCATCTGAGAATCTGATACTCGTAGTCGGTCAGCGGGCGCATATCCGTATTGATAATATCGATAATCGCATTTTTTCCGATATCGTGAAACATACCGGTCTTCTGCGCATAATGGCAGAGCAGCATCCTGCCCTCCTTCACTGCCGCCACGTCGTCCATCCCCGGAAATCCGACAAATACCTCGGGACAGACGTCCACCGCCTCCTGCGTAATGCGGACTGCCAGCATGGAAACCATCACGGAGTGCAGGTACGTATTCATATGACGCGATACCACCATGTCAAACACAAAGCTTTCCTTCTCATCTTTCGTATCCATGGTCGCAAGAATAGCCTTATCAAAGCAGAGATTTGCCAGTGTCTCCGACAGCGAATAGCCTCCGACAAGGAAATAACTTCGCAGACGCACCACCAGCTCCTTGCGCAGCTCCTTGCCCTTTTCCTGCTTCCTGTCCGCAGGGATGTCTGTCTTTCCGAGCATTTCAAGCAGCATCTCCAGCGGATTCAGATACCATACTATAGGGTCAAAATCGGCAAGACCCGTCGGAATCTGACATTCCCGATAAGTCTTTTCAAATGCATAAAACGCCTCGGTCCAGGTCATCTCATTCTTCTGCACGCGGGCGTTGTAGAAATGATAAAAGAAGGCAGGATCGTCCGTATCTTCATCGTTTTCATCCTCGAGCGAAGCATAATACTTTTCCATTTCCTCGCTGAGCTCGCGGTACATTCTGGTTCCAGGATGCATCTTCGTCAGATACTTCGGACAATACACACGGAAGTCCTCCAACGTAATGTGAACCAACTCTCTGATACGCGGAATCTGCTCGTCAAAGCTGCACATTAACGGGTCTTTGCGAATCTCCTGCAGCTCCTTCCAGAAGCCGTAGGTTTCCTCCGGTGTAATCAATTCAAGCTCCGGGCATATGCGAATCAGGTTGCAGTAAGCCACGAAAATAAGTACTCTGCTTCTGTCGTCTTTGAAATCCTCAAAGAAATACCGCATACCGGTAACCTTGCGATACCAGCTGACCGTCTTCGACTTGGCAAGCTCATCGCCGGTTCTGGATATTTCAAGATACGAAAATCCCAAACAGGTATAAAGAAAAATTCTACGATCCAAATCGTCTCCGCTTTCATAAATCGGCAGAATCATTTCCGCAAATTCCATCATCAAAAACGGATCGGTCGTTTCGGCATAGTAGCTCTCGGTAAGCCAGTAATATATGTATTCGCAATCGCCCGGCAAAAGACGATTTTCGCGGACAAGCTCGCGAAGGCGCAGGTATGCCCTATGATTCTCCCCGCCGATTACCGCAGTCTCCTTTGCACGCTCTTTTATCAGTCCAATCCACTCGTTAAAATTCCGGGCAAGCGTTATCCTGCGATTCCATTCCGATGTAGATTGGCTTCCCCTCTTAATTCCGGACAGATAGTCCATGATTTCCTGCTGTACCATACCCCACGTCTCCCTATTTGCTAAAACCCGCTTTCATCCCTTTTGGCTGCTTATTTTTTGTAATATCCTGCCAGTGTCCCGGCCGCTTCCTTTCCGTAAATAGAAAATCCCGGGAATTTGTGTTCTGCCCAGCTTTCGTCTACTCCTGCCGACCATTCCCACCAGAAAAATCCCATAAAGAAATCCGTGTTTTCAAAAACCTCCATGCAGCTGTCATAAAAAAGCGCCTGCTCCTGTTCATCATATGGGAGGAACTGCATCCGGAAATCCCACGGCTGGCAGGCGGTTCCCTTTGCGGAGCGGCAACCGATTTCCATGAAAATCACCGGCTTGTTCCAATACTCCGAAACCCTCCGCATCTGTTCCTTAACTTCTTTCCATGACGCTGCCATATCCTCACGGGTTAGATCCATAACCGGCTCCATCGGATTGGCAGGCCGACTTCCGTCTGCCTTGTGCATCCGGAAATACGCGCTCGTTCCCACGTAATCAAGCGCATCGTACCATTTCGCGTCCATCTCATGCCCGTGGTTCGTGTTATAAGTAAGCGGACCGGAATAAATCTTACGGATGTCGGCAATCAGCTTACGCCAATGCTCCTCCTGCCGCTCCATACCAAGCATCTCACATCCCAGACAGAAGAGTTCGCAATGTGTATACTCCGCAATCTCCGCATAATGCGCCAGATAGCCTTCGTACTCGTAAAACCATTTCGCCCAGGAACCGAGATCATCATAGAAATTGATATCGGCACGCCAAGTACCGTCGTCGCAGTTAATCATTGGCTTCAGGCAGACCTTCATACCATTTTCATGGGCGTAGCGGATAAACTCCACCACCTCCAGGTCACTGACATTGCGGTTATAATTTGCCCGAATCGTCAGGCTCTTCCGGTTCTCCACCCGCTGTTCAATACAAAGGGCAATCCATTCGGTTCCGGTTTCCCGAAGCAAATCAAGCGAATGCCGTGCCTTCCCGCCTGCCAGCTCGCCCTTCTTCGCGCAATAACCGAAGCTGAAGCCCTTAATCTTAAAATTCTCCATAATCTTCCTCTTAATTCTGTTCCCCGCCGGGAACACGCTTTTTCCTTACATGCACAAACCGTTCCCTTGCCTCTTCCGCCGTCAGTCCGCCGTTGGCGTCACTTCTGCCCTCCTCGTCCGCATAAGGATCGTCCTCCCATCGGCACACGGGGCAGATATAGTATTTCTTTTCCTCGGGTCTTATATAGGTTACCTCGCCGCAGCACGGACACAGATAGGAAAGGCGCCGCCGGTTTGCACGCTGCCGAAGCTTCTCGTTAAATTCTTTTGTTTTCTGTACCTCTTTACCGCCTGCCATCGTAACCTGCCCTCCGAGAAACTTATTATATATAATTTATCATACCAAAATAATTCTCAAAAATCAATATCCGCAGCGCTTCCTTTCCGATTGCCTGTTGACTTTTTTTATCATATGAATTAGAATGCTAATTAGTATTATTAACGGTTGTCGTTTCAGACCGCCATCCTATACGGAGGTTCCCTATGGAAGCATATTTCTATCAGGCTCTTCTCGGTCTTTCCGATGCGCATCGCGGGTACTGCACCCGACGGTTTGCCGCTCTCGGTCTGTCTGCCGGCCAGCCCAAGATTCTGTCCGTTCTGCAATCGTCGGAGGGTATTTTACAAAAAGAGCTGGCGGCACGCTGTCACGTTGAGCCCGCCACCATGACGGTGCTTTTGCAGAACATGGAGAAGAAAGAACTAATCTGGAAGAAAACCACGCATGTTTCCGGCGGAAAACGTGCCTACGGCATCTATCTGACCGAACAGGGACGGGACGCCGCCGAGCATGTCATGGAGATTACCATGGAAGCGGAACGCATTTGTTTCCAAGATGTTACAGATGTAGAAAAGGATGTATTCCTTACGCAGATGAGGAAGCTTCGGAAGAATCTCACCGATGCGGGTGAGGCATAAGCGACAACAAAAACAGAAAGGACTTGGAGGATTTATGAAAAGAAAAATTTTAATGCTTACGCTTTTCGTTGCAATGCTTGCAACTGCCTGCGGCAAGGAGGATGAGCCTGTGAACAAAGAAACTGCTACCCCGACACTGACCGAAACACCGACCGATACCCCGACGCCGACCGATACCCCCGCGCCGACCGATACCCCGACGCCGA
>DLOO01000067.1:15060-15229 GCA_002479645.1 Lachnoclostridium sp. UBA7482
ATCCTATGAGACTTATGACTATTACGGCGACAAGTCTCCGATTACCAAGCCTGCCATGGTTTATCTGCCGCACGACTACGACGAGAGCAAAACCTACCCGGTACTCTACCTGATGCACGGCATCGGCGGCAACGAGCGCGAATGGGGCATGGTAAACAATATGTCCGTT
>DLOO01000067.1:15310-15766 GCA_002479645.1 Lachnoclostridium sp. UBA7482
GCGGCGACCATAATTCCTTCTACGTATTCGGTCAGGAGCTTCGCAACGATTTGATTCCGTATATCGAAAGTACATACAGCACCTATGCGAAGGGCGATGTTTCTCCCGAGGGTCTTGCCGCAAGCCGTGACCATCGTGCTATGNNTGGGCGGTATGCAGACTCTGAACATCGGTTTGTGCGAATGCCTTGACATTATCAGCTACTTCGGCGCATTTTCTTCCGCACCGACCTCTTACAACGCAAATAAGATTGCTTCCACCATTGACAAGGATTTCCCGGACGCCAAGATTAACTATCTCTACGGCGTATGCGGTTTGCAGGATAACATCGCTTACTCTGCTGCTTCCGGCGCTCTGAAAACGCTGCCCGTCTACTCCGACCGCGTAAAGGCGGAAGAGAACTTCCACTGGCAGGAATTACCGGGCGTACATGACTTCAACATCTGGTACCTTGGC
>DLOO01000067.1:15869-18840 GCA_002479645.1 Lachnoclostridium sp. UBA7482
TTTTTATTTCATAGGAAATTCCTATGGAACAAGAACGCTCCGCTATGGGAGTGCCCCGATGTGGCATAAATGCCAATCGTGACTTATTCCGCTTCGGATTTCAAGCCTTCCACGATGGTATCCTTACGTACCTTTCCTGCACCATATCCCATGGCGGTAAATACAACGATCAGCACAGCGCCGATACCGATGGCGTAGATATGAAGCGGCAGGGTGAATGCAGTGGAATAAACTCCCCCTTCCATCGTCTTATGCATCCAGTATCCGATTCCGATGCTGACCGGAACGCCAAAGGCAAGCGCCTTTATTCCATAGAACAGACATTCATATCGCAGCATCCGGCTAAACGCCTTCGGCTCCATTCCCATGCTCTTAAGCATCGCAAATTCCCGCCGTCTCAAAGCAAAGCTTGTTGAAATCGTGTTGCACAGGTTGGCAATGCAGATGAGGGAAATCAGTACAATGAAGCCATATGCAAAAATCGAAATAATCAGCAGGAAACGCTCGTTTTCTTCAATGCTCTCTTTACGATTATAGTAGTTAAAATCCAGTAGAGGGTCGGCCGTCAGAATCTTCTCTGCCTCCGCATCATTGCCGCTGTCCCAGGAGTCTGCAACCGCAAAATATGCTTCATCCACAAGCGACGCCTCCGAGGTCGGAGTCAGTTTTTCCTTCATCGTTTCCAACAGTGTCTGTGAAATAATTACCTTGACCTCCGTATTTCCTACGCTCCCCACACAATCTATGCCAAAGGGAGTTTCCGTTGTAACCCCGAGAATCGGAACCGTTATCTCACGTCTTTCCTCTTCATCGTTATATCGATCCACATCGATATCCCAAACCGTTAATTTCTCCTTGCCGTAACTCTTAAAGATCTTACAATCCGTCTGGTATCCGTTCATACGGGCTCTTAAAAAGTTTACCAGAATGGCCTGATTGAGCGCCTCCCTATCCGAAGACAGTTTTGCATTCTTCGCATACTCCAGAAATGCATCATCCGGTATTACCGTAAACAAAACTGTCATTTGCTGTTCAAGCTTCGCCATTTCTTCCGAAATCGCTTCTTTTTCCCATCCCCAGGATTCCAGTTGTTTTTTATAGCACTGTCGATAATCCTCCGTAAGTTCATAGGAAAACTTTTCGGAGATTGGCATGCGATGTGCAATTTTGGTGACAAAAGAGCTATCCTTTATTCCGTCAAGCGCTGCAATCTTATCATAGACAGCTTTGTTTCCGCTATTCGAGAAATAAACAATGACGTCGCCGTCGCCCGCATCTGTCATTGCACTGAAGGAGTCCGAAAGCACGGTCACATAGGTACCGACCGTAATAAAGAGTACCAGGCTGATAAACAGGGAAAATACGAGCGCTGCATAACGCTTGCGGTTTCTCTTCAGGTTCTTCAGAGCCAGTTCTCCGGGAAGTCCGAACAACCATCTTACCCAAAAGCCGGTACGAAGTTTTTTCCCGCGAACCTTGACGTCCTGCGTCTGACGAATCGCATCGATTGCCGAAATCCTTGAGGCTCTTCGCGCCGGAATCCAAGCCGAAAGAAAGATGGTAAGCACGGAAACCCCAATCGCCAAAAGAAAGGGCTCCCAGGCAATTTCGAGTGTGAGCGGAATCGGCGTTATCGTCGAAAAAATCGAACGAACAACAGAAAACGTTATCGCCATTCCGAGAACACCGGACAAAAGTCCGAGCGGAATCGCAATTCCGCCGATGACGGCTCCTTCGTAAAATACCGCATTCCGCTTCTGCTTTCTTGTCGCACCGACACTGGAGAGCATACCGAACTGCTTACTTCTCTCCGAAATGGAAATCGCAAAGGAATTGTAAATCAGGGAAATACTTCCAATCATGATAATCACAATCAGAATGGTTTCCATCACTTCGATTGTATGAACAAATCCGGCGTTGCCGGAAATTCCATAGTAGCGCAGCAGTGAATTATTATAAAATACCTGTTCCTCTTCTACCCCTGCCTCTTTCGCATTGGACACTGCCTGTTCCATGATACCTTTCTTCACCTTATCGCAGGAGAAATATGCATTGATATTCTCTTCCCCCTCCGTGGGTTCAAAAAAACCGAAGCAGGAATAACCGGGGTTCAGCCAGCCTTCGCTTGCCGGTCGTTCCACGATGCCGACAACCGTATAGGTTCTCGTCTCAAGAACACGGAATTCCTCCTCCGCAATCCCTTCCGCTTCGTCTGCGTGAAGATACATAGTATCTGTTCCGAGAATATTTTCAACGCCATTATCCACTAGAAAGCGTTCTCCGAGGTTTAGTGTCAGTTGATCACCGATTTTCAAATCCACGCCGCCGTTTTTTATCAGATGCTCGCCGACAACAATTTCATCTGCTTTCTCCGGCAGACGTCCGCTTGCCAAACGGATT
This sequence comes from Lachnoclostridium sp. UBA7482, assembly GCA_002479645.1. Classification (GTDB taxonomy): domain Bacteria; phylum Bacillota; class Clostridia; order Lachnospirales; family Lachnospiraceae; genus ISDg. The sequence goes on from DLOO01000067.1 coordinate 18,270, forward strand.
GCAAGTCCGTCAAATGCCTTCTTTTCAAACCCACGAACATAAACATAAGGCTTATCCTTATTTTGACTTTCATAATTCTCCATCACGGCATAGCTTCCCGGTTTCGTAAGGAACGCATCTTTTACATTCTCTTTTTTGCCGAGTTCCATCGCCTGCTCATAGGTCACATTCTTTACACCGGTATGCCATGTACCGCTATCCCGCATTTCCGCTTTCTGCATCAGTCCCATAAAAGACTGTGCCCCGATGGTAACCGCAGTAATCATTGCTACGGATACAATAACACCGCAAATCGTCATAATCGTCCGGCGGCGATTGCCGAACATATGCCTGCGGGTCAGGTAGTTCATGATATTCATGCCCTGCCACCTGCCTTCGTCTGGCGAATCACCTCATCGCGGGTAATTCGTCCGTCCTCGATTGCGATCACACGGTCGGCCTGCAATGCAATGCTTTCATCGTGCGTAATGACAAGCAAGGTCTGGTCATACTGCTTATGTGACAGCCGCAGAAGTCCCATGATTTCCTCGCCGGTCTTACGATCCAGGTTGCCGGTCGGCTCGTCCGCAAG
>DLOO01000067.1:18910-25427 GCA_002479645.1 Lachnoclostridium sp. UBA7482
CGCTCCGCAAGTCCCAGCGACTGAACCACCTCGTCCAGCTGCTCCTTCGGCACCTTTCTTCCGTCGAGCTGAAGCGGCAGGGTAATATTTTCCTTCACGTTCAGCACCGGAATCAAATTGTAAAACTGATAAATCAGGCCAATTTGGCGTCTGCGGAAAATTGCCAGATTTGTTTCATTCAAATCGTATACATCGGTATTGTCAATGTACACCTTACCGGAGGTCGGCCGGTCTACGCCGCCGATCAAATGAAGCAGCGTGGATTTGCCGGAACCGCTCGGTCCGATAATTGCGACAAACTCGCCGCGATTAACCGTAAAAGATACATCGTCCAGCGCCCGTACCATAACATTGCCTTTGCCATACTCCTTCGTCAAATGTTCTACTCGTAATAATTCCATGTTATTTGCTCCCTTCTATAGCTTACAATGTCAGTATAGCCCTTCTTTATGACTCCTTAGTGACAGAAAAAGTGACAATTCTGTCATAATTGTCACTTATACATCCGTATCAAAAATTTCGTTCCCACACCCGGCGTGCTCTCTACCCGGATACGCCCGCGCAGATGGATAATAATTTCTCTGGAAAGCGCCAGACCGATGCCGACACTCTGCTTGTTCGCATTTTTTCCACGGTAAAACCGCTCAAAAATATGCGGCAGATCCTCCGCCGAAATTCCCTCGCCGGTATCGCTGATTTCGATCTCCGTATAGAGGTTGTTGCCACTGTAGGTTACCGCTACTCTTCCGCCTGCAGGCGTATGTTCAAGACTGTTTTTCATCAGATTGGAAAATGCCTCCGCCAGCCAGTTGGCGTCCCCGAAAAGCGTAATCGGTTCTTCGGTAAGCGCCAAAAAAAACGCTACCCCTTTTGCCTGAAACATCGCACGAAGCGGCGCAGCCGCATCCAGCAGCAGCTCGTAANNNTTTCCACCATATCCGCATCAAGGCGCGATAACTTGAGAAGGGACAACACCAGCCATTCCATACGCGCAAGGCCGCTCTCAATTCCTTCTAAAAACTCTCTTCGCTTTTCCTCGGGCAGGCTCTCATCACTCAAAAACTCCGACAGCAGCATCATGGATGTGAGCGGCGTCTTCAGCTGATGCGATATATCCGACAATGCCTTCGCCAGAAACCGCTTGTCCGCCTGCAGCTGCTCTGCCTGCTGCAAAAGCTTCTCAGAAAGCTTGTAGATTTCATTTTTCAGAATGCTCAGTTCGCCCTCTGCATTATCACGGATATCGAGGCTCTGCATCCGTGTCTGCAAAATCGACAGATACTCCGTCAATTCATGAATCCGCCGGTATCGCCAGACGGTATACACAAAAAACGATCCCGTGACCCCAAGCCACAAAAGGGCAAGCAACGCAAGCGGCGGCAGGTTCGTCACACGCAACAGGATTCCGACAAGAACCAGCCACCCGAACGAAACGATCAGCATTCTCAGGATTTCACGATTTTTGTAAAACATGACGGCTCCTTATCCGATACAATATCCTAATCCGCGTACAGTCCTGATCAATGTGGGATTGGCAGCATCATCCTCAAGTTTTTCCCTCAGCCGCTTCACGTACACCGTCAGCGTGTTGTCATTTACAAAATCCCCGGACACATCCCAGATGCTCTCCAGCAGGCGGTTTCTGGAAAAGACCTGTCCCGGATGCTCTGCCATACACAGAAGCAGACGATACTCCATCGCTGTCAGAGGAACTTCCTGTCCGTTCTTCTGAACCTTCGCTTCACGTGTCAGGATGCGGACGTCACCGAATTTTAACACGCCGCCCGCGTCTCCGCCCCTCTTCTCATACCGTCTCAGTACGGAGCGGATACGGCTCAACAGTTCACGGATACGAAACGGCTTTGTAATGTAATCGTCGGCTCCCATATCCAGACCTTTGACCACATTTCCCTCGTCCTCCACAGCCGTCAGGAAAATCACCGGCAAATCCTGTTCCTCTTTGGCTGCCTTGCAGACCGTATAGCCGCTTCCGTCCGGAAGTCCCAGATCCAGAAGCACCAGCGAATGGCCGCCCCCTTGCAGCGCATGAATTGCAGCGGTAACCGTAGACACCGTATCCACTTCAAATCCATCCTGCTCTAACGCATAGCAAAGACCGGATGTAATCATCGCATCATCTTCTACAAGCAAAACCTTCATGCATGTTCTCCTTCCTCCTGCCGCGAAACTCTTTATTCTAAATACCTTCTAAGCGTCCAGATACCTGGTTCGGATTCGCAGCAGCTTTTTTCCGATGGGCTTTGCCAGAAGCAATAGGAAAAGCACATTGGAAACCATATAAAGAACCGTGTACGGCAGCGCCGTTGTAATTGCCGCAAGATACCGTTTCGTGCCGAAGCCTTCCCCCCACCAAAGCACGCTCCAAAGATCGAGGATAAGCGAATACACCGCACCCGCCAATGCACCGTAGATGCACAGGAGTACCCGGTTATTTCGCATTTGCCTGTCAAGTTTACCGGCAAAAAACCCAATCAGACCCCACGTCAACATCTGAAACGGCGTCCACGGCCCCTGTCCGAAGTAAAAATTCGACAGAAATGCTCCCATCGCTCCGGTCAGAAATCCCATCTCACCACCCAGATAAATTCCCGTGATGACAACCAGAGCCGTTACCGGCTTAAAGCCCGGAACCGGTGCGAAAATCACACGGCCAATGACTGTCATCGTCACCATGACCGCCAGTAAAACCAGTTCCGCGGTTCCCGGCTTTCTTCTCTCAAATCCCAGGAAAAACGGAACAAGTGCGATACAGACGATTCCAACGGAAACCGGCGCATAGGATTTCTCCCCCGGAAATCGCGCTGCGCATACAACAATTACAGGAATTATAACACAAAAGATAAGCCCGGACAACCAAGAGAATTTTCTCATTGCAGCTCCTCCCGGCATTCCTTCACCCTCTGTACAAGCTGCCGAAGAGTAACCGCCCCGTCCAAAATCCCCCATGAGATGCGCTTAGCTTCCGTAGTATAGAATTGGCTGCTTCCAAAGAACTCTGTCGGCGTTCCCTGCGAAAGAATCTCCCCATCAAAGAACAATCCGCAGCGGCGGCTGTATTCGGCGGCAAATTCCACATCATGCGTTACAAGCAGGATGCTGAAACCTTCGTCCGCAAGCTTGTTGAGAAGCTTTCCGAGCGTTGCCTTTCCAAATGCATCCAGACTTTTCGTCGGCTCGTCGAGAAGCAGGATTCTCGGTTTCGTTGTCAGAATCTTCGCCAGGGCGCACCTCTGCTGCTCGCCTCCGCTCAGGTCGTAAGGATGCTTGTCCCATAGTGCGGCGATTCCGAAGATTTCGTCCGCTTCCTGCAGACGTTCACGCCATTTTTCCTTGGAAAGTCCCAGCGCCTTAAAATAGTCCTCCAAATCCTCCCGCACCGTATCCTTGATAAATACCGACGTCACATCCTGCGGCAGATACGCCAGCGTCCCGCAGTACAGGCTGTTATTTTTATACTCCTTCAGACGTTTGCCGAATATCGAAATCCTTCCATGATAGGCTTTTCTCAGCCCGGATAAAACTTGAAGCATTGTTGTCTTACCGGCGCCGTTTCCACCAAGAAGGCTGTATACCTCGCCTGCCTCCAATCGGAAATTTAACCCCCGCAATATGTCCTCCGAATCCTTCTCATAGCGAAAATACACATCCGTCAGTTCCACCGCAGGAAGCCCGGAGCCTGCATTGACACTACAAAAATCATCCCCTTGGTACTTCGTCCGGTCTAAGGGTTTCTTCGATACACTTGTCACATTTTGTTCTACTCCCGTAGTCTTTTCTTCGTCAATTCGATTCGCAGGGCAGACCTTTGTAAGATATGCGCGTCCCTCCATGACAGAAATCGGGCAGTCCTGCACTTCAAGCATTTCCCTGCTTTCCTCAGAAAATGCCTGATACAGACGCGTAGCTGTCGGAAATGCCTGCAGCAGTCGGGTACACGGCGGCAATTCCGCGTCATTTCCCACCAGATACTTCACTGCTTCCCTCGGTGCTCCGGTAAAAAGAATCCGTCCGGAATCCATCAATGAAATCGTATCGCACAGCGCAAGCACCTGTTCCAGACGATGCTCCACCATCAGAACCGTAACGCCAAGCTCCCGATTCAGACGCGCTACCGTATGGAGGAATTCCGATGCCGCAATCGGGTCAAGCTGTGAGGTCGGCTCGTCGAGAATCAGAAGCTTCGGCTGCATGACCATAACTGCCGCCAGATTTAACAGCTGTTTCTGTCCGCCCGACAGGGTCATCGTCTCCTGCCGGAACCAGTTCTGTATGCCGAAGTAATTTGCAATCTCCCCGACACGCACACGAATCTGTTCCCGCGGCACCCCGATATTTTCCAGTCCAAACGCCAGTTCATGCCATACCTTATCGGTCACAATCTGCTGTTCGGGGTTCTGTCTTACAAAGCCGATTTCCGACGCTGTGCATATGCCCGCCGCGGTACGTCCACCTGCCGCAGTACACATGTCTGCGGCTCTTTGCACGTCCGCTGCCGCTATGGAGGTAAGATTGCCTGCGGTTATGTCTCTACCGTTGTAGAATACTTTTCCCGTAAGGTTTCCCTTCGGTCGAAGCTCGGGCTTTACTATGCGAATCAGCGTTGTCTTGCCGCATCCGGAGGCGCCGCAGACAACATGGAAGCTTCCCTGCGTAACCGTCAGGGACACCGCATCCAGAGCTGAATGTTTCTGTTCCGGATAGGTAAAGCTTACGTTTTCCGCAAGTAATAATTCCATCTGCATTTTTCCTCCTCTGCTAAGATAAACGGCATGACAGCCAATACGGCAAATGCCGCTACTGCCCAAAGGCAGCCATTCTCCACGCGATCCATCGCCGGATAAAAATCATAGTGCGTTTTCCCTGTAAGGACGCCTGTCAAGGTCACACACGTAAGGACAAGCGTTATCGCAAGAAAACCGCTGTCCCGCTTTTGCCGGCGGAACAGGTGAAAGTTTGTCCGTCTCCCCTGTCCGTAGCCTTTTGCCTTCATACTGACGCCGACCTCCATCGAATGCTCGAGCGCCCATCCAATCAGTGCGGAATACACTCGTACCGAAGAAAGCAGGCGATCCGTATAGCTTTTTGAAGTATACAACCCCATCGCCTTCTGGACTGTCATAATTTCCTTCCGTTTCTTACGAAACTGCGGTACAAACCGAAGTACCATGGAAAAGACAAGCGACAGTCCGGGAGCTATCCGTCCCAGAAGATACATCACCTTATCTCCCGTGAACAGGCGATTCATCGCCGCACACCACAAAAGCACAGCGACAATCATCATTCCCATGTGAACGCCGCAGGCGACTGCCTCAAGCGTTACCGCATTTCCGTTCAGGAAAAACAGCTGTGTCACTCCGTTATGAGAAAAGAGCGGGTTGGTAACCGTAATCAGCGCAAGGAGCGGAATATAAAATCCCATGTCCTTCCAAAAACGCTTTCGTCCGTCCAGGCTTCGCTGCAAGAGCAGCCCTCCCAAAAGGGAGGCAGCCGTAATCATGGGATGGCGGACGAACATGGTAACGGACAGCACCGCCAGAAAATAAACAAACAGTACGCCGGGGTGGAATTTCTCTAAGGCTCTCATGGATTCCCTCCTGTCTCGGGTACCGGAAATCCAATATCCCTGCCCAATTCACAGGTGTAAATAAAAGTGATTTTATCCCCGTCGGCAGGTTTCTTCATGGAGCATCCGACATCCGCCGGCTCCCCGTTTACCGCATACGTCCAGCCTGACAGCGGTCCGCAGGAAAATTCATACAGGTACTGAATTCCCTGCACATAAACACTGTTATAAATGTTCTGATCCGTTCCCTGGTATTCCATCGGAATATGGTAGATGCGGGTTGCCCTTATAAGCACGTCAAAGACGGAATCTCCTTCCTCCAGAACAATCGTTGTCTCCGGCAAAATCCATCCGTCCTTCGGCAAATACTCCCCTTTTTTCAGTGCTTCCTCCAGGTCATCGTAATGGTCATATATCGTACGGCAGTCAATGGATAAGGTCACGGTTTTGCTTCCCGGGCGCACTTCTTCGGGATGTGCATCGTAATAGTCGTCAACCGACCGGATGTCCACCCCTCGAATGACAAACACCGCAAACAGTACCAGTACAAAAATCAGCAAAATATCCTTCTTCATTGCTGCGCTCCTTCAAGTATCGTCATCATTCCTCCGCGTCCTCCTGCGGCTTCCGGCGTCTCAAAACAAGAGACACGGCAATAACCGCCAGCAGGACGGCAAAAACTCCCCGAAGAATTCCCCCGACAGGAAGCGAGTCGCCGTCCCTCGTTCCGTTTGTTCCATCCGGCAAATTCACACTTCCCGGTGTGGAGGTCGGTTTACCGGTTGCTGCATCCGGTGCTATCTCCGCCTCTTTGGTAGGCGTAGGCTCCTCCGCCCCCGGTGTCGGCTCTGCTGCTCCCGGTGTCGTCCCTCCGGTCGGCGTCGGTGCCTTCGTCGGTACCGAGGTCGGCGTGTCGGCAGGCTCGCCCGACGG
>DLOO01000071.1:0-5203 GCA_002479645.1 Lachnoclostridium sp. UBA7482
TGAGTTTCACTGATTCAGGGAAAAGTTAACAAACGAATTTTTTGGATTTTTTTCAAAATAGTAATTGACAAACCCCTGATCGTGTGATAGTATAATCAAGCGTGTTGAGAAACATGCCATGCGGACTTGCTGGAATTGGCAGACAGGCATGACTAAGGATCATGTGCCCCTAGGGCGTTCGGGTTCAAGTCCCGTAGTCCGCAGTACAAAACCTCATTTGTCGGATGACAAATGAGGTTTTTCTTTTTATTGTTTATTTTGCCACGCTATATCCATTGAATAAATGCTGTCTTATCGTCACTGTTGTACCCTGCTTTTCTGTAAAAATCCAATGTGCTTTTTTTCTTGGAGCCTGTGAGCAGCATCATTTTATAGCAGTTTTCTTTTACGGCAATCTCTTTTGCGTAATCTAAGCACTGCGTTGCCAACCCCTTGTTTCTGTATCTTTCGTCAGTTATCACATTTTCAACAAAAGCGTATGGCTGTTGATTGTGTGTCAGATTGGGAATGATGATGCAAACACAGGAAGATACGATTTCCCCGTTTTCTTCAGCAACAATCACATGATGGTTTTTGTCCTGAAAAACGGTATCCCAAATCTGCAATAGCTCAGCGGTCTTTTCCGGCATGGGATTATTATGTAACTGCATATACAATCTTAATAAACCATCTAAATCATTTTTCACTGTCTCTCTAACCATACAGGGCATCCTTTCCTATTGTCCGTTTCATTCATCATTCCTATAATGAAAAAAAGAGTTTCGCTTGCGAAACTCTTTTTTTCATGCAGTCGATGGGACTTGAACCCACACCCACGTAAGTGGACATGAACCTGAATCATGCGCGTATGCCAATTCCGCCACGACTGCAAGCACAAATGATAATACCATTGCACCCATCATCTGTCAAGCATTTTTTCATGACTTTACCGACTTTTTGCATATCTACTCAATATAAGTGTAATAAACCGTATCCGCAGCCAGCATACTCTGAATCTTCTTGATATCTCGGATATACGTCTTTCCATCCTGCGGGTCCACATAAGTAATCAAGCTGTTCGAGTAACTGATAATCATAATCATTCGGTCGTTATAGCGTGCGGCAACCGGTTTTCCCTCGGAAATAAAATTCAGCATCTGAGAAAGTGTCACGCCCTCGATGCTAACCGGCGTCCCGGGCACATTTCCTTCCATCCAGCGAAGAAAAGCTTTCTCGTTCAGATTACAGTTCTTTGCGTCGATTCCGGAGCCTTTATAGTCAAAGAACATCTGCAAAATCGCCTGCTCCGTGCTGTCCGTATCTGCCGGGGAAACCTTCGGAAAATTCTTCAGCGTTGCGCCGGTCGCTTTATAGCCTCTCTTCCAGATAACTTTTCCGCGGCTGTCCATAACGCTGCCGTAATACTTATCCGCAGTGGCAATGCATTCCCCCAGATCATTTCCCGCAAGATAAATCTTACCGAACGCCTCCACATAATAACGGTTCCGCAGCCATCCGTCCATTCGTACGGAGGTATTACCGGTCACGACCGTAAATACCGTCTCAGAGCTTCGCGGAATCGTCTCCAGCCGGAAGCTCTTCGGCAAATTCAGATAATACTCACGATGCATCAAATCCGTCGTCCGGTAGGTAATGCTTACCGGTTCTTCCTCATTTGCACGGATATTCAGAATAATATCCTCGCCGGCGTCCGCAAAAATCGGTCGCTCGACGGTCGTTTCCGTTCCATCCGGGTTTTTAACCGGTACCGAAACAACCTTCGTTTTTTTACACAGCGTCATGGAAATAACGTTGCCTTTTACCTTTGCACCGGCAATATACTTGTTATCAGGGACATAGGTTTCCACCGGCGTTCCGTCTGTCTCTTCAATAATCAACTTGTACATCGGCACGCAATCTTCGCCATTTTCACGGAAAGTAACATCCTCTTCCCTCGCAAGACCGTAAACAATCCGGTTATCAATGGTTCCAAGCAACGCTATCCGTTCTCCTGCCGGTGCAGCCTTACGAGTAGCCACGCGGTTTTCCAGGTCATAAAAGAGCAGCGCCCGATTGTCCTTTGTATCTGCATCCTCCTGATAAACCAGGAGATTATGTTCGGGGAAATGCACCCATTTCTCCGACATTTCCCCGGATACAACCGAGAAGTCATTCACCAGCGTACGATACAGGTACAGCGTATCATACAATGTAAAATAGAATTCATCATAATTATTGCAATATGTGAACTTACCGAATTCCTCTTTCAGCACATCATAGGGAACGCTGACCGGTACGAACATCATTTCTTCGATACGCCGTTCCTCGGCATAGTAACGATAGAGCAAAATTCCCACACGCCCCTCATACTCTCCGCGGGGAATATAGCCGTAAAAAACAAAATCCGCATTGCCCTCATCGTCCAGTGAAATCAGCTTGTAATCGTGTTCGCGGTTATCATAGCGGGCATAATCGCGGCCATTTACGGAAATACCGTACACCCGCACCATCGTATTGGATTTCATGTCATATTCCCAAACAGCACCGTCACGAACGAAAAGAAGATACTTCTCGTTGTCGCTCAGGCGGTAGGAAAGCTCTGTGTCCGTTGTCAGGCCGATTTTCAACTGGTTCTTGCTGATACTGGTAAGCGTTCCGTCAAATTTGGCATTTAACGTACGGGTATAATTGTACAGAAGGAGTTTTTTCCCTTCGCTCAAATACCGGTATTCTTCGTTGGCACGAACGGTTTCCCGTGCATCACCGGTGACAATTTCAAGCCAGTAGTCCATGGAAACGCTCAGATACCGGTTATTGTACTCCGTAACGGTAGGCACATGACACAGAATCTGCGTCGGTTTCATGGAACCGTAACCAACCACATCCAAGCTGTCGGAAAGCGTGACCCTCGCGTAATCATATCCGCTGTTTACCGCCGTGCTTTCCAGATATTTTTCCATTTCATACTTGCCGTCATAATCCAGTACACTGTCATGGAAAATCCGGCTGAAAGCAAGCTTTTCCGCAATCGCTTTATCCCCGGTCACAAGCAATCTGGTGTAATAGAAAATATTCTTTCCTTCGTTGGTCGTCAGCGTAATTCGGAGGTTATATTCAAGATTGCGGGCATAATTCTGTGTCAGAGTAACCGGTGCGTATATGCGTCCGTCATCCCGCTCCTTGAGCGCCATAATACTCACTTCTTCCGCCACGGTACTGCTCTCGACGTCCATTACCGTCACGGTCACTCTCTTGACAATGCTCTCCTTCTGGTCAATCAGAACCTGAAAACTCTGATCGGGACCAACCGGTGTAATGCTCTGACGCATCAATGATTCTTCCGGAAGGAAGGTATACCCCAGGGTCAGATTTATCTCCGCGCCGTCCACGCCGAAGGAAACGACCGGCAGGGTCGCTCTGGATGCGGCGACCGTCATCTTCTCGGCCTCATAGGTGTGCTCCGGAATTCTCCGGTAAAAATAAATCAGTGCCGCTATAAATACCAGGCACAATATTCCGATTCGATATCTCAGTTTCATTGTTGTTCCTTATCTTTATTCTGCATTCCGTTCGTGAACATTTCATACTTCATTATGATACCCTTTTTTCACAAAATGTGCAATCGCTTTTTTCCCGAAACAAAGTTTTCGGCAACCCGGGGACAGCATTCCTCCCCAAAACACAAAAAACTCCCCATAATATAAAAAGAGTCACGCACCCGTGAGGGCGGGAATATAGTAGTTATCAGAAGATTCTACGGAGAATAATTATGCCTGACTGGATTTATCCAAATCAAAACTATTCCTACGACCCTTACCGCGACCGACTTACCCCGGGTCCTACACCCCCGTTTCCGCAAAATCCTTTTCCAGCATTTCCGTTCCCAATTGCACCCTATGCCAACTATGACAGCCGCGAAAGCTACGAGCAGGATATGCGGTACCTAGTTTCACTTTATCCGGATTTTATCCGCCCAATGCTCGAACAGGTTCGAATCGCTGCCGACCGCTATGACTATCCCGGCGGCTTTCTTAGCGACCGCTACCCCGACAAAGAACGGATTTTGCGGATTGTAGCCGAGATTTATGATGCACTTGCGGACTCCATGGAAAATGCTTCCTGGGACGGCATGGCGGACCCGATGCACTCCCTTGCGGGAACCAATACTACATATATGCGCGGAAATGCAGAAAACGGTTACGCAGCCCAACCGGCAAATTCCGGCTATCCACAGGCTCCCGGCAATTTGGCGTCCCCTGCACAGACCGGCGCCGACAATTCGCAGTACGGGGGCTGGCCCGACATCCGATTTACGAAAAATCCCCGTAACCCCTGGCTGATGTCTCTGGTGCAGATTCTGTTCTCCAATGAAATCCTCTACCGCCGCCAAAACAACCAAAACCAGCGCCGCTATTGGTTCGGTTATTAATCAGAATCCGCCGGAGCATACATAAGATACCCTTGCACATTCCCCGCATTTGTACTAAAATGAGGGTAGCGGGGCAACCCCGGAATGGAGGAATAACCAATGGACAACTGTATTTTTTGTAAAATCGCGAACGGAGAAATCCCGTCCGCAACCGTATATGAGGATGACGACTTCCGTGCCATCTTAGACATCGCACCGGCTCACAAGGGACACACCATTATTTTGCCGAAGACCCATGCTGCTAACCTTTTCGAGCTGCCGGACGACATTGCAGGCAAGCTTCTGCCGGTTGCCAAGAAGGTTGCAGCCGCTCTGAAGGAGGAACTCGGCTGTGACGGAATTAACATTCTGCAGAACAACGGAACCGCTGCAGGACAGACCGTATTTCACCTGCATGTTCATGTCGTTCCCCGCTTTGACGGCGACGGCATTCTTCCCGTATGGCCGCAGGGAAGCTACGCAGAGGGCGAGGCGGCAGCATTAGCCCAAAAGATTCAGGCAAAGATGAAATAACTTTTGGTTTCCATGAAATCAGAAAAAACACCCGGCAACTTAATCGTCCAGTGCCGGGTGTTTTTATGTTTGCATTTTCTGTTCCAAGCTTTCACAGGCGCGGTCATATCGCTGCACGCGCCAATGACCCGCTTCTTATTTTGCCAATGTCTGAATCAGTCCGACAATCTTTGCGGTTGCATCCTCTGCCTGGTTCTTGTTCATCGTGTCGATATACTCCTGACGCTTGCCGTATACCTCGGTAATTGCAGAGTAGAGTGTTGCGTCGGAAACGCTTTCCTC
>DLOO01000071.1:5230-5436 GCA_002479645.1 Lachnoclostridium sp. UBA7482
AAGAAGCTGGTCGCCGCGGCTTGCTTCCGCCGACAGCGGAATCAGAATATTAGGCTTGCGAAGCTCAAGAAGCTCGCAAATCGCATTGGCCCCCGCACGGGAAACCACAAGGTCTGCCATTGCAAAAAAATCCTTCATTTCCTTGTCGGCATACTCTAACTGCAAGTACCCCTCCAATCCCTGATAAGCCTCATCCATCTTCCCCT
>DLOO01000071.1:5464-5698 GCA_002479645.1 Lachnoclostridium sp. UBA7482
GGAGAAGACTGCGTACTGCCTGATTGACTCTTACCGCGCCGGTGCTTCCGCCTACCACAAGAATCACGGGCTTTGCCGAGGAAAAGCCTGCAATCTTCAGTCCCTCCAGACGATTGCCCTCGAAAAGCTCCTTACGAATCGGCGTGCCGGTATGAATGCCCTTCCCCTTAAGATGTGTCAGCGTCTCCTCAAAATTGCAGCAAACTTTCGTTGCATAACGCATACTGAGACGAT
>DLOO01000071.1:5706-7530 GCA_002479645.1 Lachnoclostridium sp. UBA7482
GACTCGTGGATAATTGCAGGCACCTTACATTTGGCTGCGGCACGAACCACCGGAACCGTGACAAAACCGCCCTTGGAGAAACACACATCGGGACGAATCTTCTCCATAATCCTCTTCGCCTCAAAGCATCCCTTAATGACACGGAATGGATCGGTAAAGTTCTTCCAGTCAAAATAACGACGCAGCTTACCGGAACTGATTCCGTAATAAAGAATCCCGAGATTTTCAATCAACTGCTTCTCGATTCCCGCCTTAGAACCGATGTAACTGATATCCCAGCCTTCGGAACGAAGACGGTCAATCAATGCAATGTTCGGAGTTACGTGGCCTGCTGTGCCGCCACCGGTAAATACAATCTTTTTCATAGCGTTTCCCTTTTCTGTTATACATTCTCTGTCACTTACATTCCGGATGATATCCTCGAAGTCTCTTTCCTGCGCTTATCCCTCCGGTCACTCTCCGCCCGGCGTCAGACTGGAATAAAGAGTTTCGCTCGCGNNNNCGATTTATCGGCTAGTTTCCTTTCGCGCTTGTATAGTCCCGATTGGCATTTATGCCACATCGGGACACTTCCATAGCGGAGCGTTTTTGTTTCATTAGGAAATTCAAAAGAATTTCCTAATGAAACAAATACGGCAGCACTTGCGTGACTGCCGTAAGCTTTTCTTCTGTTATGCCTCGTACTGTGTCAGCGCTTTGGCAAGCTGATCGGGACAGGATGTGCTCTTAAATCCGCAACGGATGCCGCGGAGACGGTTAATCACTTCCTTTACCGGCATTCCCTCTACCAAATGACTAATTCCCTGCAGATTACCGTTACATCCGCCGGTGAAACGTACATTCTTTACAATCTTAACGCCATCCTTCTCATCAATCTCAAAATCAATCTGAGATGAGCAGGTTCCCTGTGTCTTGTATACCATATGTATATCCTCCCTATATATGTGTATTCGTGCTTTTTATAATCACTCCTACATCCTATTTTACTTCTATGCGCTGAATTTTGCAAGCATTCCCAAAACAAGTTTTACCATGTGCGCTACGGCCTGACGCTCAAACTCGGGATAATCCATTTGCGCAGAATCATCCGCCTTGTCGGAAATCGCGCGCAGAATCATAAACGGTACCTTGTTTCGATATGCAACCTGTGCAATCGCCGCGCCCTCCATCTCGGTGCAATAGCCATCGAACAAATCGGTAATCTGCCGCTTTTTTTCCCTGCTGGCAATGAACTGGTCGCCGCTCAGCACTCGTCCGCAATGGATGCCGATTTCCGGGATCTGCTCTTTGCATACGCTAACGGCAATCTCGCGAAGCCCTTCATCTGCGGCAAATACGGAACAGTCCATCTGCGGAATCACGCCGGGTGCATAGCCAAATGCAGCTGCCTCCACGTCATGCTGCAGCGCCTCCGTTGCCACGACAATATCCCCAATGTTGATTTCATTACGGAGGGAACCTGCGATACCGGTATTCATCACCGCGCTTACTTCGTAGCAATCACAGAGAATCTGTGTGCAGGCGGCAGCATTTACCTTACCAATACCGCTGCGAACCAATACCACCGGGCGTCCTTCCAGATTTCCCTGATAAAATGTCATTCCTCCACGTTCCTTCGCGGTAACTTCTGTCATGCGCTCCTTTAACTGCGCAATCTCCACTTCCATGGCTCCGATAATTCCAATCATACGCTTCTCTCCATGCCCCGTTGGGAGGCCTTATTCCCGTGTAATTCATCGGTTAGTCCTTTGCAATGTCTTTCACGGATATTATGTTTGTTTATAAAAAAGAGTTTCGCGAGCGAAACTCTCGCGCCGAGCGCGT
>DLOO01000071.1:7567-11603 GCA_002479645.1 Lachnoclostridium sp. UBA7482
TGCCACATCGGGACACTCCATAGCGGAGCGTTTTTGTTCCATAGGAAATTCATAAGGAATTTCCTATGGAACATGAATAAGCGATCGGCTTAAAACCCATCCGCCGACCGCCTTTGTTCATACAATAATCACAGCGCTTCAATCGTTTTCTTAAGCTCCTCAATCATATCCTTTGTAAGAGCAGAAATCGTCACAGTCTTCTCCTTAAAGTTGAGAATGAACTGAATGTTCTTCTTCTGATACTTTGCATCAATTGTGCAGGTTCTGATTTTCTTTGATTCACTCTGTCCCACCAGCTCGGTAACCGAGTTAATATATATACTGGGGTCCTCCGGCTTAAATAACCTCTTGTCAAAGGACAAATGTATTGAGGTAAAAGGAAAAGCCGTACATTGGATAATTGATTTGCCCAATTCCAGCATCGGCGTAGCAGTCTGGTAAATTCTGTTAATATTATCACTAAAGGTTGATACCATTTCTTTTACATAAGTGAGCTCTGCCATAATTTTCCCTTTCCCATAGTTTTTCTATGTTTTTAGTGTAATAATACTATACACGATTTTTATGCGGATTGCAAATGCTCTTATCAATATTTTTCAAATCTGACATCTTTTTTGTCAAAAAAACCGTTTTCTGCACTTTCTTTTGTAAAATAATGACCTTTCTTTCCCAAAGGATGTAAAAGAATTACAAAATCACGCAATTTCAGAAGAGATTTATACAATAATTTAGATTTCAAACTCACGAATTCTTCCTATCCTGCATAATAAAGAGTTTCTAGTCACGATTGGCATTTATGCCACATCGGAACAATAAAAGGCGCCGAAAAAACCGGCGCCTTATGATTAACGGTATTTGTCTGCCAACTGCATACGAATCAAGGAACGGCGAAGCGCCAGCTCTGCTCGATTGTAGTTGGAGTTTGCATCGGAAGACAACCGGCGTTCCGCACGGATACGAGCCTCCTCTGCACGATGATAGTCAATTTCCTCCGGCCATTCACAGGATTCGGACAGGACAATGATTTCATCCTGCAAAATCTCAAGAAAGCCCTCCAGCAAGGTTGCTTCCTTTACCTCGCCATCCTTGTAGATACGAAGAATACCGGGTGCAACGATTGCGGTCATCGGAATATGATTCTTATAAACACCGATTTCACCCTCCGTGGTGGTAAGCTCCACCATGTCCGCGTCTCCTTCAAAGAAGATGCGGGTCGGAGAATAAACCTTCAGACTAAAGTATTTGCTGTCCTCTGCCATGTGGGGCTCCTTCCTGCCTGATTAGTTCTTATTCGCAACACGAGCCAGAACGTCATCAATACTGCCGGCATTTAAGAAATAGCTCTCAGGAACAGAATCGTGCTTACCTTCCAGAATCTCCTTAAAGCCCTGAATCGTCTCACTGACAGGTACATAGCGTCCCGGAAGACCGGTAAACTGTTCGGCAACGTGGAACGGCTGAGACAGAAAACGCTGAATCTTTCTTGCGCGTGCAACCAAAAGCTTCTCTTCTTCAGAAAGCTCGTCCATACCGAGAATTGCAATAATATCCTGCAATTCCTTGTATCTCTGGAGAATCTCCTGCACACCACGAGCCACCTTGTAGTGCTCCTCGCCTACGACGCGGGGGTCGAGGATACGGGAGGTGGACTCGAGCGGGTCAACCGCCGGATAAATACCAAGCTCCACGATAGAACGGGACAATACCGTCGTCGCGTCCAAATGTGCAAAGGTTGTTGCCGGAGCCGGGTCGGTCAAGTCGTCCGCCGGCACATAAACAGCCTGTACGGAAGTGATGGAACCGCTCTTTGTGGAAGTGATTCGCTCCTGCAAAGCGCCCATCTCGGTCTGGAGGGTCGGCTGATAGCCCACCGCACTGGGCATACGTCCGAGAAGTGCGGATACCTCGGAACCTGCCTGGGTAAAACGGAAAATGTTGTCAATGAACAACAGTACATCCTTACCACCCTGATCACGGAAATACTCTGCCATCGTAAGTCCGGTAAGACCTACACGCATACGTGCTCCCGGGGGCTCGTTCATCTGACCGAAAATCATGGTGGTCTTATTGATTACACCGGATTCGATCATTTCATAATAAAGGTCATTTCCTTCACGGGTACGCTCGCCTACACCGGTAAATACGGAATATCCGCCATGCTCGGTTGCAATATTGGTAATCAATTCCTGAATCAATACGGTTTTACCTACACCGGCGCCACCGAACAGACCAATCTTACCGCCCTTCTGGTAAGGGCACAAAAGGTCAACGACCTTAATACCGGTCTCCAAAATCTCAGTCTCGGTGGACTGCTCTGCAAAATCCGGCGCACTGCGGTGAATCGGATAATACTCTACGCCCTCCGGTACCGGCTTCTCATCAATCGGCTGACCGAGAACGTTGAACATACGTCCAAGAGTATTCTCGCCTACCGGTACGGAAATCGGTGCTCCGGTAGCAATTGCATCCATCCCACGAACAAGTCCGTCGGTAGGTCCCATTGCGATACAGCGTACCGTATCGTCACCCAAATGCTGGGCAACCTCTACAACCAATTTTCCACCGTCTTTGCGGGCGATTTCAATTGCGTCGTAGATTTCCGGAAGATTTGCCTCGCTGAACCTGATATCAAGTACGGCGCCGACAATCTGTGTAATCTTTCCTACGGTTGTTTTCTCCACGGCTTTTTCTCCTTACAAATTATTCGTCTAACGCATTGGCTCCGGCGATAATCTCCGTAAGCTCCTGCGTAATCGAGCTCTGTCTTGCACGGTTGTACTGCAGGGACAGCTTCGCAATCATCTCGTCTGCATTAGAGGTTGCATTGTCCATTGCCTGCATACGTGCACCGTTTTCACTTGCCAGCGCCTCAATCAGGGCACCGTAAATCTCACCGCCGATGTACTTGGGCATAATCATACGAAGTGCTTCCTCGGGTTCCGGCTCGAAATTCATCTGTGCCTGAAGTCCCGAATCCTCGTCGTCCAATGCCGCTGCGTCGTCCGTAGGCAGCAGCTTAAGCAGTGTGGGAATGTGACTGACGGTATTACGGAAGACGGTAAATGCCACATAAATCTCGCTGACATTTCCGCTTTCAAACTCATCCATTATGGCCGTGCTGATATCAGATGCATCCTGATACAGCGGATTGTTCATAACTTCCGAGTAATCGGCTTTGATTTCATATCCTCTTCTGGCAAGGGCGTCACGACCCTTTCTCCCTACCGCATAAACCCACACATCCTCCTTCGCAAGATTGCTGTTTGTCACCGCCTTAACGATATTGGAATTGTAGCCGCCCGCCAGACCGCGATTGGAGGTAATCACAATCACAGCCTTTTTGGCGCCGGACTTAGTTACGGTATAGTGCTGCCGAACTTCCTCGGAAGATTTGGCAAACATGGAAGTAATGGTCTGATACAAATGATTGAAGTAGGGCTTTGCTTCTTCTGCCCGACCTCTGGCCTTCTGCAGCTTCACGGTGGAAACCAGCTTCATGGCCTTGGTAATCTGCCCGGTGCTTTGGATACTGCTTCTGCGCCGTTTAATGTCTCTCATTGAAGCCATTTGGTGTCCCTACCTTCTAACGAAACTGTTCCTTGCATTCCTTGATGGCATTCTGAAGAGCTGCCTCGCATTCTTCATCAATAACCTTCTTCTCGCGAATGGATGCAGGGATTTCCGGGTATTTGGTATCAATATAGTCAAACAGACTCTTTTCAAATTCCTGAATCCGGCTAACTTCAATATCCAGCAGATATTTCTTGGTTGCTGCGTAGATAATGATAATCTGGTTCTCAACAGACATCGGCTTGTACTGAGGCTGCTTCAGAATCTCCTTGATTCTCTCGCCCTGTGCAAGCTTCTCTTTGGTATCGGCGTCCAAATCGGAACCGAACTGGGAGAATGCTGCAAGCTCACGGTACTGAGCAAGCTCAATACGAATCGGTCCGGCGATCTTCTTCATTGCCTTAATCTGTGCGGAACCACCCACTCGGGATACGGACAGACCTGCATTTACCGCAGGACGGAAACC
>DLOO01000071.1:11645-11911 GCA_002479645.1 Lachnoclostridium sp. UBA7482
TCGGAATATATGCGGATACATCGCCCGCCTGAGTCTCGATAATGGGAAGCGCCGTTAAGGAACCGCCGCCGAGAGCATCGGAAAGACGTGCCGCACGCTCAAGAAGACGGCTGTGCAGGTAGAATACGTCGCCCGGATATGCCTCACGTCCCGGAGGTCTTTTCAGGAGCAGGGAAAGGGTACGGTAAGCGGTTGCATGCTTACTCAAATCATCGTAGATGATCAATACGTCCTCGCCGTTCTCCATCCACTCCTCACCGATTGCA
>DLOO01000071.1:11935-18632 GCA_002479645.1 Lachnoclostridium sp. UBA7482
GGTAGCCGCTACAACGGTGGTGTAATCCATCGCACCGTACTCCTGAAGAGTCTTCACCAGGTTTGCAACGGTGGATGCCTTCTGACCGATAGCAACGTAAATACACTTCACATTCTCTGATTTCTGATTGATAATCGTATCGATTGCGATTGCAGTCTTACCTGTCTGACGGTCACCGATGATTAACTCACGCTGACCCCTGCCGATCGGTACCATAGAGTCGATTGCCTTGATACCGGTCTGAAGCGGAGTGTCTACACTCTTTCTGGAAATAACACCGCTGGCAACCCGCTCAATCTGACGATGCTTCTTTGCATCAATCGGTCCCTTGCCGTCAATGGGCTGTCCAAGCGCATTGACAACACGACCCAACATACAGTCCCCAACCGGTACCTCAACTACCCTGCCGGTGGTTTTTACCTGATCTCCCTCGCGGATTGCAGAGGTATCGCCAAGCAATACCGCACCAACGTTGTCCTCTTCCAGGTTCATAACCATGCCGTATACATCTCCGGGGAACTCAAGAAGTTCGCCCTGCATGGCATTTTCCAGACCGTGAATACGGGTAATGCCATCGGCAACCTGGATTACGGTACCAACATCGGATACAACCAGCTTTGTACTGTATCGTTTGATTTGTTCTTTGATAACCGAACTGATTTCCTGTGGTTTCAAATTCAAAGCCTTGTACCTTCCTTCTGCGTAATTATATCTGGATTTGCTGTAATTCCTTTGTCATCTCGGAGAGCCGGGTACGAATCGTGCAATCCATTACCCTGTCCTTAATCTGAATCTTCAGACCGCCGATTAAGCTCTTGTCCACCTGATAATCAACCTCCAGAGACCGGTAACGGGTGGTGCCGAGAATCCTTGCTTCCAGCTTTGCTCTCTGAGCTTCTGTTATGGGAAGTGCGGAAATTACGGTTACAACACCGATTCCGGCATCCTCCTTCACCTCTGTGATAAATTCCTGCAGGTAGGCCGCAAGATCGTTCTGACGGCCATTCTCTACAACCAGCACCAGAAAGCCGGTCATACTGTCACTGACACGCCCCTTAAAGCACTGTTCGGTCAGTTCCTTTTTCTCCTCGGGAGATACCTTGGGGTGGTTATAAAATTTCACAAGCTCCGGAGCTTGTGAAAGCACTTCGCATACGGCCTGTGCTTCCTCCATGAGCTGCTTTGTACAATTCTGTTCCTTTGCCAGCGTAAACAACGCATGACCGTAAGTTTTCTCTACTACTCCTGCCATGTATTATCACCCATTTCGCTGATTACGGAATCCAGAAGCTGCGCCTGTTTGGTTTCGTCCATCTTCTCAGTAATAAATCTTCCTGCCATTTCCCCGGCAACCAGAATCATCTCCTGCTTCATCTCATCACGAACCTTGCTCTTCTCAAGCGCAACCTCTCTTGCGGTGCGCTCCAGAATCCGGGAAGCCTCTTCCTGCGCTTCATTGACAATCATCTGCTCACGCTGCATGGCCTTCTTCTTGCCATCGCTCAAAATCCGGTCAACCTCGCGGTCTGCGGTCTGTAGACGGGCTTCGTACTCCTGCTTAAATTGCAGGGCGTCCTCCTTGTCCCTTGCCGCATCGTCCATATCCTTCTGAATCCGCTCCTGACGCTTCTTAAGAAGCTCTCTGGCAGGGTCGAACACAAAGTAGGACACCAGGAAGAACAGAAAGAGAACCGCGCCGCCGAGGATTGCCGCGTCCAGAATCAACTGAGCGTCCAGAGCAAATATTTTCCCTGTCAGGGTTTCTTCCTCAGCTCCCATTGCCAGGAACGAAAGCTGTGCTGCTAATATATGTTTCACCGTTACCTCCAAATTTGCGCCGCTGCGCAATAATAATTATGCGGTTCGCCGGAACCGACAGCCATTAGATCAACGGATTTACAAACAAGAGCAGAATAGCGATAACCAAGGAGTAAAGACCGGTGGTCTCTGCTACGGCCTGACCGAGAATCATGGTAGACATGATGGAACCCTTTGCGCCGGGGTTACGACCTACGGCTGCGGTACCCTGACCGGCTGCATAACCCTGACCGATACCGGGACCCATACCTGCGATCATTGCAATACCTGCACCAAGTGCAGAACATCCGGCGATAAATGCGTCGTTAAAAATTTCCATTTTGAAAATCCTCCTAAAATATTTTTCTTTGCCTTACGGCATAATGCATTTCTTTTTTGCTTCTTCTTTAATCATCAAAGTTGTTGGAAATGAACACCATCGTCAACAAACAGAATACGTAAGCCTGAATGGCTCCCGAAAACACATCGAAGTACGCATGAAGCGCACCGGGCCAGAACCACAGTGCAAACTTCGGCAATAATCCGTAAATAATCGCCATAATGATGGTGCCCGAAAGAAGGTTACCGAACAAACGAAGCGACATGGAAACGGGAGTTGCCAGCTCTCCGATGATGTTGATTGGCGTAAGGGGCAGCGGATGGAACAAATCCGTGATATGCCGCGACTTCTGGTACTTGAACCCGTTGTAGTGAATCAATACAAAGGTGATCAGTGCCAGACCGAGGGTAATACCGTAATCCGCGGTCGGTGCCCGAAGTCCAAACAATCCGGCGGTATTGGACATCAGAATAAAGATGAACAATGTTCCGATGTAGTTGGAGAAAGCGCCGCCGTGCTTTTCTCCCATGGTTGAGCGTGTCATATTATCAAAAAACTCCACAATCAGCTCGATGACATTGAGTGCGGCGCCCGGTTTCTTATATGGGTCCGCATTTTTTATAATTCGGTTTGCTGTCAGGGACAGCACCGTAATTACCGCTACAATGATAATCAGAGAAATATGGGTATTGGTGAGCCACAGGCTCTGTCCAAACAGCTCAAAATGATAATATCCGTTGATACCGAAATCCAGATCACTGCCGGTACTTTTCAATATCTCAGGTCCCGCAACCGGTCTTCCGGCTCCGGCAGAAAGAAGCATTGCGCTTCCGATATTCACCGTATCACCTTCCTTTTCTCATAATCAAAACCCGAAGCTTTCGCATAAGCGGTTGAAAATACGCCGAGAATTTCATACTGAAAATCCCCAGAATCGCGCCGACAGCCGCCGACTTTCCCATGCTGTAGCCGATTCCCGCAAGAAACGCCAACATCAGAAAATAGCGAAGTACCGCCCGCTTCCTTGCAAATCGTTCCGCCTGGTAAGGGTCGAGCATCAGCACCGTCTCCACGGTACGGTACATGTCGTGCAGCATACAGATTGCAACTAAACAACCGCCCGCAAGCGCCAGTCCGTAACGAATCGGCTGAGGCGCCAAAAGCATCCCCAGCAAACACGGGAGGCAAATCACCACGCACCCGAAATACAGGCTGCGTATCGTTTCCTCTGCCTCCAGCAGCTCCTCGCGTTCCCGCTCACTACCGGGTTCAATATAATCTAAAATCTGCTCGTCCTCTTCTTTTTGAAGAGCCCGCTCCGGATTCTCTGCCCGGATAGCCTCGTCCACTTCCTCCGGAGATACCATCTCCTCGGGTTCGTCCCGAAACATCTCCCGCAGCACAAAACGAGCGCCGACCTTCCGGGGATTACCTTGATCCATGGCTTTCTCCCTTCCGTGCATCCCGCTCTGTTTTCCACCTGGCAAATTCCTCCTCCGCAGGGGAGCTGTGTGTCTCCTTCTTCTGCAATCTCGGGTCCGGCTCGTCCTTCGTAAAGCTCTTTACCATCTTCCAGACGTTACGTANNCGGTAGCCCGCCGCAATGCCCAGCAGCAGAAAAATCAAAATCGGCGCCTTAACATCCAACCACCGATACAGGAGATACCCAAAAAACGTACCGACACAAATCGGCGCCAGCATGGATAATGCAATCTGCGTAATCATAATAATTGCTTTTCCAAGCCCCTTTTCGTTCACGATATCCTCCGTCAAGCCACACATAAAAGCATTATAACATTTTTTACCATGAAATGTCTACATCTTCCGCTTATTTTTCGCAAATTCCGCAGGTATTATTCCTCAGTTTCCATCATGGAGATACGACGTGCGTGTCTGGCGTCACCGGAAAACGGTGTTGTCAGGAATTTTTCGACAATCATCAGTGCCAATCCCGCTCCTACCACGCGACCGCCCATGGCAACGATATTGCTGTCATTGTGAAGTCTGGTTGCTTCCGCACTGAAAACGTCGTGACAAAGTGCGCAGCGAATGCCTTTCATCTTATTTGCCGTAATGGAGATACCGATACCGGTTCCGCAAATCAGGATACCCTTCTCGCATTCGCCGGACTGAATTGCCTTACCGACTCTCTTTGCATAAATCGGATAATCCGTGGAAGCGGCGGAATCGGTTCCGAAGTCCTTATAGTCCCAGCCCTTCCTGTCTAAAAAAGCCTTAACCTCCTGCATTAACTCATAACCGCCGTGATCACATCCCAGTGCTATCATTGCAAACTCTCCCTTATAAAATAATTATTCCTCAAACAGTCCGAGTCCATTCCAGACACCGGCCTGCGAAGTTGCTGCTTCCGTCAGTCGTTCCACTGCTTTTTGCATCAAACGACTCATATTTTCAAAACAATTCTCATATTCCGTCAAATCCCCGCCGAACGGGTTAGCCAAATCGCCATCTTCCCCCGCAAGCGCCGACAACGTGCAGACCGCAGTACGCGGATAACGGCTGTGTACACGGTTGCGGACTCTTCGTCCGATGGCAATTACCAGTGCGGTTTCGGTCAGCTCCTGCTCCCTTAACTCTCTGGCGGTCGTACAAACCATGGAAATACCATGATTTTTGAGCACCGTCTCCACCTTCGGGTTGCACGGTGCATCGTAGGGCGCAACAAGTCCCCGGGAAGTCACGTTAATGGGCGGTCCCTGGTACATGTGTATAAACAGGTTCTCTGCCATGGGACTTAAACTCATATTGTCCTGGCAGACAAAGAAAATTCGATCGTATTTCATAGCTCAGACAGTCTCCATCTGGTATCCCGCAGCCTTCAGAAGGCGGTTCATAATCGCATGGCCGATACCCTCCCGGCTAAAGCATTCGCCGAAAATAAACCGGGCGCCCATATGGTCAAATTCGCGCAGCGTATCAAACAGATTCGCCGCTACCGTCTCCTCCTGGGCTCTCGTACCCACCGAGCGCACGACGAATTCAGGATAATACCCCTTTGTCTCTTCGGAAGCCAGAATTGCAACCGAATACCCTTCCGCAACCTTTTTCGCAGCCTCCTCGCGAATCTTCGCAACTACCGCATCAAGACTGCCCTCGTAAATGCGCAGATTCCCCTTCGGCGCATAATGACGGTATTTCATGCCCGGCGCTTTGGCAACCAGCGTCGGGTCGGCGGTCTTCTTAAGAATCGCCGGGTCATAAGCGACGTTCGGGAGAATCTCCCGGAGCATCTCCGGCGTAATATATCCGGGGCGAAGGATAAGCGGTACTTCTCCCGACAAATCCACAATCGTCGATTCCAGTCCGATGGTAACAGCGCCGCCGTCCAGAATCATCGGAATCTTCCCCTGCAAATCCTCATACACATGCTCGGCCTTTGTCGGACTCGGACGTCCCGAGGCATTGGCGCTCGGCGCCGCAATAAAAATGCCGGAGGTTCGGATCAGGGAAAGCGCAATTTCATCGGACGGCATACGGATAGCAACCGTCTCCAATCCGCCGGTCGTTGCCGCCGGAACCCTCCCGCTTTTTTTGAGAATCATGGTGAGCGGACCGGGCCAGAAACGTTTTGCCAGAAGATATGCCTCTTCCGGCACTTCTCTTGCAAGTACCGAAAATGCATCCGTATCCGCAATATGCACAATCAGCGGGTTATCGGAGGGGCGTCCCTTTGCTGCATAAATCCGCTGCGCCGCAGCGGCGTCCAGACCGTCTCCGCCAAGACCGTAGACCGTCTCCGTCGGAAAAGCAACCAACTCCCCCGCGCGAAGAAGCTCCGCAGCCTCCTCCATCACCGTCATATCGATATTTTCCCTGTCCAAAGAAACCAGCTTCGTTTCCATACTACTCTCCTTCTCTTGGCGGACGTCCGGCCGGGAACAGATTTTTGATGCCGCTTACGCATCCGGCCAATCGGTAATCGGAACCTTTCCCCGGCTTCAAAAGAAAAACCGCGCTTCCCGCCCGGTCGGGCTTATACCCGGTCGGAGCTGCGGGAAACGCGGCGGTAAAATCATGCTTAATCCCAGTTACGATCCGGCAAATAGTAATAATCCTTGTGGGTACCCACATACTTGTATGCCGGACGGATAATCTTTCCGTTGTTGATGATTTCCTCCAGACGATGCGCACACCATCCACTGATACGGGAAATCGCAAAAATCGGTGTGTACAGCTCTTCCGGAATCCCAAGCATATCGTACACAAAACCACTGTAAAAGTCAACATTTGCACACAAAGGTTTGAACAAATGACGATGCTCGGCAATCACTTCCTTAGCAATACGCTCAACATTGAAGTAAAGATTCAGTTCGTCAGTACGTCCTTTCTCCTCAGCGAGCCGGATTGCATAGTCGCGAAGGATAACCTGTCTCGGGTCGGAAAGGGTGTAAACCGCATGACCGATACCGTATACCAGACCGGTCTTGTCAAATGCCTGCTTGGTTACAACCTTGGTGAGGTATGCGCGAAGCTGTGCCTCATCGTGCCAGTCGGCAACATTTTCTTTCAAATCCTGGAACATCTGACGAACCTTCAGGT
>DLOO01000071.1:18678-26715 GCA_002479645.1 Lachnoclostridium sp. UBA7482
GTACCGGAGGAGGTTACAACGTGCGTGGTAAAGGTGGAGTTGTTACCGCCGCCGTGCTCTGCATGAATCACAAGGCAGATATCCAGAACCCGCGCTTCCAGCTCGGTAAAATGTCCGTCCTCACGAAGCATGGCGAGAATGTTCTCTGCGGTAGAGAAGGTCGGCTGCGGATTACGGATAATCAAGCTTTCGTCCATCTGGAAATGCAGATAGGACCAGAACGCATAGATCGAAATAACCGGCAGTTTCGCAATCAGGTTAATGGACTGACGCAGAACATTTTCCGGAGAAATGTCTTCCGCATCCTGATCGTAGCTGTAAAGCGTCAGCAGACTCTTCTGCAAACTGTTCATGATATTGCCGCTGGCAGCCTTCATAATAACGTCGCGGATGAATTTGTTTGAAAGCGTCTGACAGCTGGACATAACCTGCAGGAAGTTCTCAAGCTGCTTTTCATTGGGAAGCTCCCCAAACAGAAGCAAATAGGTGGTCTCCTCGAAAGCATAGCGACGACCCTTGAAGCCCTTTACCATATCCTGTACATCATAGCCCTGATAATACAGATGACCTTCATCCGGCACCTTTTTTCCTTCCTTTGTCTTGTAAGCGGTAACGTCGGAAACTTCCGTCAGACCGGTCAAAACGCCGGCGCCGTTCGAGTCGCGCAGACCACGCTTAACATCATATTCTACATAAAGGCTCTGATCGATTACTTTTGCCTTCATACATTCATTTAACAGGAACGTAAAATGCTCCTGCAATTCCTCGTCCATATCCATCAAAGATTTTCTCATGGTATTTCCTCCCTATTTCCAAATGAGATACTGCCGTTCCCAATGTACTCATTCATCCTTGTACTCGTGTATACAATTCCTGTGTAAAAAAAAATGTTTTATTTCGGTATATTACACCACAAACCGCTTCTTGTCAACCGCATTTCCGGCACAGAATAAAGAGTTTTGCAAGCGGAATCCGGCTGACCGGTAATCGGTTTTGCATTCGGTATGCCGCCGCCAAGCCCGGCAGGGTCTTCTTTTCCTCCCATGCCTTAATCCTCCATCGGTCGAATCCTTCTTGCCAAATAGATAAACGGCGTATCGAGTGCGGCAACGGCTGCCTTGAACACGTACGTTGTAATTACAATGCTTACAAACACCTTCATCGGATAGACGCCCCAAAACGCCAGCGTTGTGAACAAAAGCGTATCAATTGCCTGACTGATAAACGTACTTCCGTTATTTCTCTTCCATAAGCCCTTTTCG
This sequence comes from Lachnoclostridium sp. UBA7482, assembly GCA_002479645.1. Classification (GTDB taxonomy): domain Bacteria; phylum Bacillota; class Clostridia; order Lachnospirales; family Lachnospiraceae; genus ISDg. The sequence continues at coordinate 19,941 of DLOO01000071.1, forward strand.
CTGTTTCCAGTCTTGCTCCAGATAAAATGATACAGGAACACGTCGATATTCTGACTGCATACAAATCCAATCAGACTTGCAATCGTGATGCGCGGAACAAGTCCGAATACGACACCCAAACTTCCGTCAACGTAATCGTTTGCATTTGGCGTAAAGCCGAGAATCATCTGCGTTCCGAGAAGCCACAGCAGCATAGTGGAGAAACTGTATTTTACGGCTTTGGCTGCCTCTTTTTTGCCGTATTTTTCAGACAAAATATCGGTTACGAGAAAGGTCGATGCATAGAGGACATTTCCGCCGGTTGTCGACACCCCGAAAAGGTCAATGCATTTGCAAACGTCAATATTGCCCAGAAGCGTACCGAAGATTGCAAATGCGAACAGCCCGTTTTTGCCGAACAGCTTGTAAAGAAGCAGCACGCTTCCGAGATAAAACAGGATACTTGCGATAAAAAGCAGCTCATTTGTCATAGTTTAATTTTCCTCCTCCTAAATACATGTTATACAGCGTCCGTCACAATCAGAATAAAGAGTTTCGCTCGTGAAACTCTCGCGTCTGGCGCGTGCCGATTTATCGGCCAACCTCCTTGTGCGCGAGTGCGCATTTGTAGCGGAGCTGTTTTTATTCCATAGGAAATTCCTATGGAATAAAAACAGCCCCGCGAAAACGCAGGGCTACACAACAGACATTTTATGAAATGTAGTCCCGGTTTTGTTTATCGACAGGAAGGTACAAATGAACTGTCGGCCGAAAGCAGGCTGTATTACAGCAGCACCATGTGCCGCCTCTTGTGTTATATTCTATATTTGTTATATTCTATTAGCGGTACAGCGACCGCCACTCCAAATCACCGTTATTCATACCCTTCAGGAGCATCTCCGCCGTAGCCATGTTTGTAGCAAGCGGGATACTGTACTGGTCGCAAAGCGGAATTACATTGTTGAACTTCACTTCATAATTCATCGCCTGTCCGGAATCACGCAGGAAAATCATCATATCCAACTGGTTCTGTTCAATCATCATCGCCAGCTGCTGTTCACCGCCCAGAGTGCCGGACAGGAACTTGTGGATATGAAGGTTCGTCGCTTCTTCTATCATTCGACCGGTTACTCCCGTGGAATACAGATCATGTTTACAAAGGATACCCTTGTAGGCGATACACAAATTCTGCATCAAAACTTTTCTTGTGTCGTCTGCAATCAACCCGATATTCATAAAAGCCTCCCCATATAAAAATCCCAGTCAAATTCTACAACATTTCCGCATTTATTTCAATATGTTTTTCGCATTTTTGTGAACTCCCCATTGTCTAAAGCCGGCGGGATTGCAGCAGCCGATTTTTGAAATAAGTCAACGAAATACTGAAAAAGATATTGCATTTTCCGTAAAAAGTATTACAATCAAATACGTTTGAATTGATTTGACAGATATATTATGCAGCGAAAACAAATGTTAATGAATTAAAGGTAAAAAGGTATGAATTACGATTTATTTCTTGACCTGGCGATTATTCTTGTATCCGCAAAGCTCTGCGGCATTATCGCCAGACGTTTGCACGCGCCTCAGGTTGTAGGCGAAATCATCGCCGGCCTGCTGATTGGCCCCAGCATACTTGGTTTGGTAGAATCTTCCAGCTTTCTTATCAGTATGGCCGAAATCGGCGTCGTTATACTCATGTTCTCCGCCGGACTGGAAACCGATTTGAAACAATTAGCCAAAACAGGCGTCGTTTCGACACTTCTCGCATTTGCCGGAGTATTGGTTCCCCTTGCAGGCGGTACCGCAACATATATGTTGATTTACGGTGTCCATTCCTTTAGCGGCGAGCAATTCCACCAGGCGATTTTCATCGGTTGTATCATGACTGCAACCAGCGTCGGGATCACGGTACAGGCGCTCCGTGAAATGGGTTATCTCCGAGGTAAGGTCGGCACCACTATCCTGAGTGCCGCAATCATTGATGACGTCATCGGCATTATCGTCCTGACTTTCGTTCTTGGCTTAAAGGACAAGACCATCAGCCCGTTGGAGACCATCAAGAACACATTGCTCTTCTTTGCATGTGCATTCCTTTTTGGTTATTTTGTCTTTCAGCTGATGAAGCGCTATGACAAGCTCCATCCCCATACCCGCCGTATCCCGATTGTCGGTCTGGCAATCTGCTTCTTCATGGCATATACCGCAGAAGCTCACTTTGGAATTGCGGATATTACCGGTGCATTTGTAGCCGGTATCATTCTCTGCAACCTCCGCGATTCCAAATACATCGCCGAGAAGATGGACATCAACTCCTACATGCTGTTCGGACCTGTTTTCTTTGCAAGCATCGGTATAAAAACAAGCCTCGAAACCATGAACAAAACACTTTTGATTTTCTCCTTCTGTTTTGTTATCGTTGCCCTGATTACCAAAATCATCGGATGCGGTCTTTGCGCTAAGATCTGCGGCTTTAACTCCGCAGATTCCCTCAAAATCGGTGTCGGAATGATGACCCGCGGCGAGGTTGCCCTGATTATCTCCCAGAAAGGGCTTTCCGTAGGTTTGATGAAAGCAGACTACTTTACCGCAGTAATCCTTTTGATTATTGTATCCTCCATCATCACCCCGATGATTTTGAAGATACTTTACACTCGAAATCCCGATGCTTCGATTGCCGCAATGGATGCTGCCGAGACTGCTGTCGGTTCTGCCAACGCTGCTACCGGTACTGCCGACACAGAAACACCTTCTGCCGAATAAGAAAGATACGATTCAATTCCATTGCATATGCCCTGCACCACAGACTCCTGATAACTCTCTGTTGTCAGGAGTTTTTCTTCGGCCGAATTTGATAAAAACCCACATTCGACAATGACGATAGGACAAGTTGTATGCGTCAGAAGATAATAGTCCTTATTGGCTTTTTCCTTTCGTTCCCCGGACTGCGGCACCTGCTCCCGAATGGCTTTCTGTATGGAGGCAGCCAGCATCTTTCCTTCTGCTGACCCCTCATAATAAAACACCTGCGCCCCGTGGACTCCTGCATCCGGATAACTGTTTTGATGAATGCTGACCGTAATTGCAGGGGCGGCTTCCTCTATGCATTTCACTCGATTAGCCATATCCTCCCGCTTTTTGTTCGTTGCTCCGTCCGAATACAGCCCTTTCTCACCTGTACGCGTCAGAACAACCGGATAGCCTCGTTTCTCCAGTTCTTCCGCGAGCCGGTAAACAATCTGCAAATTGATATCCTTCTCAAGTGTTCCGGAAACCCCAACCTTTCCCGGATCCCATCCTCCGTGTCCTGCATCCAGAACAATCACCTGTTCCTTCAGGATGACCGGCTCCCCGGGTTCGCCATCATCATAATAAGTCACCACAACCCTCGATACATTTTCGTTGTAAACAGCAACCGTTCTTTGTGACAATTTGCCGACAGCCATGCAAAAGAAAAGGATAGCGAAAGCAACCGTTGGCAGCATCCATTTCTTCATAACTACCTCTTAGGCATTTTTCACTATCCTATGTTTTCTTTTTCCGACTTATGACGGCAAATGCTTCCTCTGCCTACTTTCCCAGTACATTCCAGACGTCGCTGCTCTCGAGTCCCAGCTTCCAGCAGGCATATCCTGCTATCTGCGTTTCTCTCATAATCGTAAGCTTGCTCTCGATTGCCAACGCGTCCTCAAGCCATATCTGATATAATATGCCGTCTGCCGTAAACTCCGAATAGTTCTGACCGCACTCTTCATCCCAAATCCAAGTGCCGCCGTTCTTCTCCACAAACGATATGGTGGCTTTCATACCATTCGCCTCACTGGTAAGAACTTTCTGACCGTTTTCGGTGCTGGTCATCCACTTTCTGGTAAAGAACGGAATACCCATAACCAGCTGTTCCTTCGGAACCTGCCTGAGCGCCCGTTCCACCCCACCCTTTACAAACGGTAACGATGCGGTAGAGCCGGCCTCTTCCGATTTTGAATGGTGCTCATCGTAGGTCATCAGAATGACATAATCCGCTACATCCTTCTGGCTCTTAAGCTGATAGAAGGCGTTTCCCGAATCGGGCACGTAATTATCCACGGAAAGAACCAGTTTTTCTGCCTTGCACTGCAAATACAATTCTCTCAAAAACTGCAGGAAGTGCGGCGCTGACTCTCTGGTAATATACTCAAAGTCAATATTGATGCCATCTGCTCCGGCACGCTTTACTTCACCGACTAACTGAGAAATCAGATTCGCACGGCTGCTGCTGTTTGAAAGCACCTCAAGTCCCGGGACACCCGGTGCAAAATCGTCCACCAGTGCCCATACCTGCAGCCCCATCTCATGTGCTGCTTCCACGTAGGAAGCATTTGCATGTGAGGTAATACTCCCATCCACTGCGGAAACCTCAAACCAGGTAGGTGCAACAACATTCACACCCTTCACATCGGTCATCATAGTTCGCAGGTCGCTGCCGCCCTGTTCCGCCCACATCTGATGCCATACCAGATGAACCTCTTCCGAAACGAGATTGTGCTGATATGCCGGTTCGTCAAATTCGATACGGATGATTTCGCCGAAGGTATCTCCGACAGCCTCTGCCTGCAAATATCCGGTCAGACCGTCCGCTGTAGTTGCTTTTACCCAGCCTTCACCGGCCTCCTCTACGGAATAAATGATCTCACCTGCCTGTAAGGTCGCCAAAATCGGATTTGAAATTGCTGCGTCCGTACGAAGTTCTCTGCAATCTGCATTCGTTATCACATTACCGGTAATTGACGCGCCGTTCACGTTTACCGCGAGGCGGTTCGGACTTTCTCCCTGTACAAGCTTTACTGCGGACAGTTTCTTTACCATCGTAAGACTCACATACGGCACTCCATTTTCCATCAGAAGCAGCGGTTCGCTGCCTTCCTTCCTCTCGGAAAATTCCAGATAATTCTTTAAGCCCGGCCAGAACTTGTAAATCCCGGCGGCATTGGTAAACAGAAGCTCTTCCTCCGCAGCATTCCAATACCAACGGTTGTCCCACGCCGCCGCCACCGAGCAGGGCACGTAAATTACGTTCTGCCTTGCTATAGCACGCAGACTTTCCGGTACACCGTTCGTCACCAGCAGAAATTCATCATCCTTCAATCCATAATAAGCCTTTGCGTCGGCCTTCTCTGTGGATGGCTTCGGCTCCTTGTCCCTGCCCGGAAGCGCAGGCGCTTCTCCGCACGCAGTCACAAAAAAGCATATCATACATAAAATAATAAGAAAGCCATAAGTCTTCTTCATTTGTTCCTCCCTTACAAAACGCACAATACAATCATTCGCTTCGGATATTGTATCATGTCCTCCGGACATAATATGCTCCGCAAGGATGCACACGCTGCGCCAAGGTAAGTTCGCTTCGCTCACCGCGCAGCGGCGCTGGTAATATCCGCTTTCGCGGATATTGTACCATAAACCAGGCTGTTTGAAAACCCCGCGGAAATAATTGTGAGAATATACCTGAAATCTTTTTATTTAAGATGCGGATATCGGATGCAGGAAATGCGGATGCTTCTATACTTACCGCTGCGACAAAAGCAGTAAGGATTTCTTTCGGACAGGTGGTTTTCATGATAAACTACATTAACATATCAGGCAACCCCTCGGAGTAGTTTTTTATTAACAACTCGCAGTCAGAGCTTATGCATTCATGTATCCTTCAAGCAGCTGTTTTATAAGACCATGCGCCCGTAAGATTCGCACGTTCCTTGGAAGGATGCCATCATTATATCGGATTTCCCACCGCAAATTCCATTTGCATTCTCCACAAAAATGCATATCGAAAAACAACAGGGCGCCGGAAAAAATAGGGGATTTTCCATTATTTTTAAGCATATTTTACAAGCAAGGCAATTGACTTTAGTGCATTTTTCCCTTATAATTCATCTACATTCATTCTTGGGAAGGAGCTAACCGCATGAAGATAGAGAAATTGAATGATAACCAAATTCGTTGCACCCTGAACCCTCAGGACCTTCGGGACCGGGAGCTGAAGCTCAGTGAACTTGCATATGGCTCCGATAAGGCAAAGGAATTATTTCAGGATATGATGCAGGAAGCATTTCAGGAATATGGCTTTGAAGCGGAAAACACTCCGCTGATGATTGAGGCAATTCCCACCTCCCCGGAATCCATCATCCTGGTCATCACCAAGGTTGATAATCCCGAGGAACTGGATACACGCTTTTCCACCTTTACCCCCTACCAGGGCAGCGACGAGGATGGGGAAAAAGACAGCAATCCATTTACAGACGAGGTGCTTGAGCAGTTAAATCAGCTTCACAAATCCCTGCTTGGCAAGATTATAGACAAATCAAAGGAAGCCTCCAAGCTTGCAGACGCATCTGCCCCAAGCGACGACCCCGATTCTAAGGAAGATGACCGTGACTTCGGCCTCCGTACATTTCGGTTCCACTGTCTCTCCGACCTCGTGGAATATGCAAAAACCGTGCGCAGAATCTACCGCGGTGAAGGGGTTCTTTATAAGCATCCTGCCGAGTCCACATACGTATTGTGCGTTACCCCGGACGGCGTCAGCGCCGCCGCGTTCAACCGTACCTGCAACCTGGCGTGCGAGTACGCAACCATGCAGGATCATGCCCCCATTGCGCTCTACGAAGAGCATTATCAGAAGGTGCTTGAGGGTGCCGATTGCATCCGTCAACTGGCACAGCTGTAAAATATTCTGCTGCAGGCAATACCCGTCCTTTCGGATGAAGACATTTTCGTATTCCATGGAATACGAACCTTGAACAAAATAAAGAGTTTCGCTCGC
>DLOO01000071.1:26743-27583 GCA_002479645.1 Lachnoclostridium sp. UBA7482
CTTTCGCGCGAGTGCGCATCCACTTTGTTGTTCCATAGGAAAGTTCCTATGGAACAACAAAACAGGTTGAAAACGGTGTCCCGTTTTCAACCTGTTTTTTGCAGCCTCAGTAAATCGGAAGCCTTATTTTGCAAGGAATTCGTTGATTTTCTGAATCAAATCGTCTGCATCGATTCCGTGAACCATAGCAGCCATCTCAAGGGACTCGCCCTGTGCGGAAGGACAGCCAAGGCAATGCATACCCGCATCCATAAGAATCGGAGCAACATCAATATTTGTGCGAAGAATCTCGCCGATTGTCATGTCTTTTGTTACCATATCAATAACCTCCATTTATTCAAATACGCATATATTTTCATACGGAAACCGTCTGCGCTGTTCCGGCTCCGTCACCATGATTATATAGTTGAACCCATGCGCCGTCAAGGGCATTCCGCAAATTCCAAAAATTAACCTTGTTTTCTTACGAAAGATGAAGTAAAATATAGGCAGGTCGGAGGAACCCTTCCGACGAAATCTGTTGAAACACAAGGAGGATTCTATCATGGCATATGTTATTAGTGATGAATGTGTAAGCTGCGGCGCTTGTGCAGAGGGCTGCCCTGTAGCTGCAATTGCAGAGGGCGACAGCAAGTACGAAATCAATCCTGACGCTTGTCTTGATTGCGGTGCTTGTGCATCCACCTGTCCTATGGGCGCAATTTCCGAGAACTAATTTTATCGGAGCATATTCAAAAAGGCTGTAAGCCGCTTACGCGGCCTACAGCCTTTTTTTATCTCAAGGGAATTTCCCTTGCATTTCCTTACCGGCGAAACCAATGCTTCTTTTCTACGGCAGCG
>DLOO01000071.1:27607-38776 GCA_002479645.1 Lachnoclostridium sp. UBA7482
TCAAGCATCCGAAAATGCTCCTCCTCCCGCTCTTCCTTGCGCCGCATCAGATATTCCACTTCCCGCACAACCGAATCCGAAACGGAATAGTTAATCCGCTGGCTCAGCTCTACGTTATTTTTCTGCAGCGCCTCTGAAACCACATCTGCAAGCACACTCTTGAACTGCTCAAGCTTGCTTTCCGGCTCTCCCGCCACGACCTGCGAATTCTCCGGCTTTTTCTTCACCAGCGCCCCCTGGTCAAAGCGAAATGCGTCGTTCAGGCTGTTGATTCCCATTGCAACATCCAGCTTGTCCCGCAGTTCCAGAAGCTGGTCAGCCGGCATTTCCTCCACCCGCTTGATATCATTGATAATCAGCTTAATTGCACCGAGACGAAATCCCTTCTGCCGAAGCTTCTGCACAGACCGAAGCAGCTCCAGTTCCTGTTTTCCGTAATAACGGAACCCCCGTTCGTTTCTGGGTATATCAAGGGCCAGTTCCTCTTCCCAGTGATGAATCAGATGAGGCTCCAGATTCAGTTTTTTTGCAACATCTGCAATCGAATAATGTTTCTCTCCCATATTTGGCTTGTAATTACCTCCTTGTTTAATTACCAATATTTTACAATCTTAGAAACAAGCAGGCAATAAAACAGAACCAAAAAGAACAACAACCGTGTGCCGGAATTCTACCGGATTTTACAGAATTCTCTCAAATACCGGCATGTATTCTATCGGTGCGGCAACCTTCACAACCTGTCCGCCGTCATAAACCGTACCGTCGCCGGTAAGCTTCCATTGACCGGCAGGAAGATACACTTCTCTTTCAAACTGGTTTAATTTGAAAATCGGAGCTACCAGATACTTTGCGCCAAACATATACTGATCCTGAAGTTCCCAGCACTTTGCATCCTCCGGGAATTCATAGAACATCGTACGAATCAGCGGCGAGCCGTTCTCCGCAGCCTCATCATACAGGCTCTTAATATAATCCTTCATGGCAAAACGAATATCCAGATAATCTCTCATAATCTTGAAGTTGTCTTCGCCGTATGCCCAGATTTCCGTCGGCTGACCGGTATGCAAATATCCGCCGCCAAAGGAGCGGTTATCCAGTGCCGGAATATTGAACGGGCCACGGTCGCCGTGCATACGAAGCACTGCCGAATATACCGCAAACTGATACCAGCGGATCAAGAGCTGTCTAAAATCGGGATCATTTACATCATCGGTCATGAACCCGCCGATATCGGTAGTCCACCATGCAATTCCCGCCATACCCATATTCAATCCGCACTGAACCTGATCATAAAATGCTTCAAAGGTCGAAGGTACGTCTCCGGACCACACGACATTGCCGTACTTCTGACTGCCTGCCCATGCACTTCTGAGAAGGTTCACAACCGGCCGGTCGGAAAGCTTGCTCATCTCATCGTAGTAAGCACGGCTGTACATCTGAGGATACATATTGCTTACCTGCAATGCCGGAGCATCATAGTAACGATAGTGGTCGAAATCATATACGCCGTAATCCGGTTCGGAGTTATCCAGCCAGAAAGCGTCTACCCCCAAATCATAATAATTCTTCTTGCAGATTTCCCATACATACTTTCTTGTTGCCGGGTTAAATGCGTCGATCTCAACGCAGTCGCCCTGGAAATCGTAGGTCTGTGCAGCGCCGCGCTCGGTCTTAATCAGCATTCCATGCTCAAGCATATTCCAGAAATTCTCCGAACGTCGGTCAACAGAAGGCCAAACAGATACAATAACCTTAATCCCCATCTCATGCAGTTCATCAATCATTGCCTTCGGATTCGGCCAGTACATATCATCGAACTTCCAGTCACCCTGAACCGGCCAATGGAAAAAGTCGATAACAATCTGATCGAGCTTAATGCCCATGTCTGCATACTTGTGTGCGACCTCAAGCACCTCCTCCGGAGTACGGTAACGAAGCTTGCACTGCCACAAGCCCATCAAATCCTCCGGGAACTTCGAGGAATGACCGGTTGCATCCACATAGTTGGAAAGGATTGCCTTCGGCGTATCGTCTGCCGTAATCCAGTAATCCATGTCCTTGGTAGAACGTGCAATCCACTCAGTATAGTTGCGTCCGAAGGTAACCTGTCCAACGGCAGGATTGTTCCACAACATACCATAGCCGAGACTGGAGGTGTAGAACGGAACGGAAACCTGAGAATTGCGCTGTGCCAGCTCCAAGATGCTTCCCTTCAAATCCATATAGGGCTGCTGGTACTGCCCCATACCGAAAATCTTTTCGCCCTCGTTGCTTTCAAACTTCAAATTCAGGGAATAATCACAACCGCCGATAATTCCCTTCCATTCACGGTTAATTACCTTCGTACAGCGGCTTTCCTTGGAAATTGTTCCGCCGTAAGAACGGAAATACTCACGGAGAATCAGCTTCTCCTCCCCATTGTCAATCTTGAAGAAAGAGAGAATACCGGCATGATTTACATGAACCTTAATCTTTCCGTTGGTAACGGTTGCTACCTGTCTTGGTGCAAAATACCCATCCCCCATGTAGCATGTTTCTTCGTAAATCTTAACTTCTCCGATGTTCTTCTCTACCTCCTCTGTCAAAGCCCATGCCTTGTCGGTAAACGTCGGGAACATCGTTGCCCGAACACGGAGTGCATTTTTTCCCCACGGCTCAATTCGGAGCGTCTCCCCCTGATGCTTCACCACCAGGGAATACTCGTCCTTAACAAATAACATTTATACGTACCTCCTATCCTATTATCTTTTTGTTTCGATACATTACAGAATTAAATATATTCCCTTTTTAGCATAAAATCTATCGTTATTATCTTCTACAATAATACAATTTTAATATCTTTTGCTTTCGACCGGCATCCCCCGGAAGGACGTATTTCACTTTCTCTAAAATTTATTCTTCCACATAACTTTCCATGTGTCTTCTGAAAGTCTTTAAGCCTACACTTTCATAAAATGCCAACGCACCTTCATTGAATTCCCACATATCAAGTTCTAGTCTATTAAAGCCACGCTTTTTTGCATCTTCTTTGGCAAAATCAATTATGGCAGTAGCAATGCCTTTCCGCCTATGATTTTCATCTACCCCAAACTCCTCTATATGGAAATATCTCCGCTCCTTATTATAAGGAGATTCCGGTTTCACTATATACTGAACCACAGCAAATCCAACGATTTCATCCTCCATAGCGGCAACAATAACCCCACTGTTTTCCTCGTCAAATCTTGTATATATAAAAGGCTCTATGAACTGCCATCCATCTTCACGAAATATATCCGATCGTCCCTTAACATGAACATCATTGACCTGTTTGCGGATTTTATTTACCGACTCAAGTTCTTCTCTTTTTGCATATCTTACAATTAAATTTTCCATATCTGCTCCTCCAATTAACCTTCAAAGATTCTTGTTCTATAACAACTCAAAATTTATTTTGGGTGCAAAACATTCCCGAAACAGTTTTCTTCCAACATAAGCATTAAACTTTCGATATCGGCTTCTGTAATACTCATTCCAATAGCTGACCATTCTTTGATATGCACGTTTTAACAGCTTAGGATTATTAAGGCAAAATACCTGCATCGAAGTATTATCTTTATTTTTTAATGAATCATATATTAGTTCAATTATTTCTACAACATATTCTGATGATATTTTTAATATATAGGGCATACACCACTCAGGTATCTTCGTATTCAGTAAATTAATCAGATGTTTTTCCCGAATATGTCCGTCACAGCTTCTCGTGAATATACAATCATATATCATTTTTTCAATATTTGTTAATTTTTCATATACTGAGTCATCATCAACAAAATATATTCTGTATGGAAACTTAATTTTTGTTCCGTCTGATAACAAATAGTATTCGTTTTCAGAATTATATCCGTCCTGAACACCTACCGCAACATTGTTGATTGTTTTGACGCATATAACAGCAATGACGTTTTGGTACTCTTTTTTTATGTGATAGGGGAATCCATCAACAAACATATTAAACACCTCCATTTCTACAAATACCGATTGGATTTTCTTATGATTGATTTTAGCATAACGACCTCCGCATTTCCACATTTTTCTGCGGTTTTTGCCATGTACCATAGAGTACGTCCTTCTTCGGCAAAACAACAATATCACACGCATTTTTTACTTTATCTCGTTACCGGCATATATGCGTAGCCGGTCTTATGTTCAGATGAATCAAACACTTCCAATTCCTGCGCTCCGTTATCAGCCATTCTAAAACCATTTGCCGGCATTTTTCCCAAAAAATTCCAAAAAATATCGACAAACAATACAGATTATATTATAATAAATACGGGGGGAGGAGTGTTATGAAGAAAATAAAGCTTGATGTTATTGATTTTATCTCTTTGGTACGAAAAAAAATAACCATTATAAAATATATCTTGTTAGTGAGTATTTTTTTATTTACTTTGATTTCCGTATCATATGCATCAGATGAGGAATTGGAAGCGAACCTTGTAGTTCCTGCACCGACGGTAGATGGAATCTCAAAAACCATCCAATCAGCGGAACCTGGTGGTGGAGCCTATACGGTAGATGTTACTCTTGGCTCCTCACTAAGGTGGACTGCATCAACAAACGTCAGTTGGATAACGCTTTCAACAACAGTCGGAACAGAATCTATGACAGTCCGTTTTAACGTTGCCGCTAACAATGATGATGTCGCCGGAAGAAGAGGGGAAATCACTTTTGTAATGAGTGGAAAATCATACAAATTGGCAGTTCTCCAGAAACGTTTGGTGGTTTGGCCGGTTGGGACTTATAACCGCGCCACAGGCATCCATACGGCAACGGAGCCGTCGGGCGATGAGTTGGGCGACCTGCTAAGCCCTAGCAAGGGAACTGTTGTCACAGGGGTTGGAGACATAACCTCGTTTTACGGAGCCAGAGTTACCTCTACGAATTCACGCTACAAGCGTCATTGGGCTATTGATATTGATGTAGGCACTTCCACAAATATTAAGGCAATGGCGGCGATGAGTGGTACGGTTTCGGAAGTTGGACTTCATCCGGACTGGGGTAATTATGTAATAATAGAGCATAAGGTTGGAAAGACTGAATTAAGAACCAAGTATTTCCATTTGAAAAGTTATAGTGTGAGTAAAGGAAACAAGGTTAATGCAGGTACACAGATTGGAATTGTAGGAGGAACCGGAACTGCAAATGGGGATTTACACCTGCACTTTGATTTGCAAAAAAAGGTCGATAAAGCCTTTTATTCCGTTAATTCTGTTCCCTATTATCATGGTTCGGATGATAGAGGAGTTACAAAGTCTGCATATAACGCGAGTGGATTAAAGGTTTGGTCCAATAATCCATTGTATGTCGTAGGCAGTGATGGGAAGTGGAAGCCTAACCCCAGTTGTAATTTGTCCTATTCAGCAGTAGCCGGTAGCGGAGACTTTTATAAATTGTATATGAACGCACATCGTCGCGAAAACGTTATAGAAATTGCAAAACAGGAGGTAGAACAATGAAAAAGACAGCGATGGGGATGATTTCTTTTCTGATTATGTTGCTGCTTATTGGCTGCGCAGAAGAGGACGCGAGACCGCGTCCGACCGTGCCGGTATCGGCGACGTCTGCATCGATCCCAACGGATGCGCCGACGCCAACACCGACAGCGACCCTGACACCAACGCCGACACCGCCGCCGACAGCGACTCTGACACCAACACCGACACCGCCGCAGGGAGAGGCAATACCTCTGACGTCGGTAATGAGTAATTATTATCGTATCCTGAAAACGACAGGGTACTCGTCTGTAACGCTGCAGGGGGAGCAGCGCAAGTATGAAAGAAAATACAATTCCGACGGACAGCTACTTGAGGAACGCAGCTACGAGAATGATGCGTTAATCAGCATTCAGAAAAATGAGTATTATGACAACGGAGTCAAATCCCTTGATTCCTATGAACGTGTTTCCGGAGAGTATGCACATACCTCTTCTAGGTATTATAATCGGGATGGTCTTGTTGTACTTAGTGTTTATGAGAGCGAGGACTATTATTTGGAAACGGAATATATTTTGGATGAACAGGGCAGATATCGTGAGGTTACTTGCAAGGAAGGGAAAAACGGAAAGAAATATCGGCAAGAGGAGTACATATACGAAAATAATAAGACAACACTTTTGTATTATTCCGGCAAAAATGGCGTGGTGGATGGAAAACGTATCTGGATTTATGATGATATGGGGCGCCTGTTAAGTGAAAAGTTATATGACGAGAAAGGAACCTATTTACATGAAGGGAATGACTATAGCTATGAGGGAGATTACCTCGTATATTGGTGCTGTGCCGGCGGAGATGAAGGTTTTACGCAGTATTATAAGTATGACGGGGAAGGAAAACTGATACAGTGCCATGATGGTTCCATTGATCACGGTTATTACACATATGAGTATGAAGGGAATCAGCTTGTGAGACTGACATACGAAGATGTGGCAGACAAACTACTGGTCTATACCTGGAAGGATGGTAAGCGGATCGAGTACATGCTAGATAAGGAGTCGAATGTAGAGACGAAACAGGTTTATCTTGTGGGTACGGAACCCTATGTAAAGCTTAACGGCAATAAAAATGTGGTAATGGATAAGGGCTTTTTAATAGAAACTTCCTCAGGAATCCGGGGAACCGATACACCGGACATTCATTATGAAAGCGAGTGGGATCCTTATCAGACTACGCTGACTGTGAATGAGTATACGAGTCCGAAGGACGCGAAAAATCCGATCGCTTTTTATATAAGTACCGTATATACCTTTGATGCATCGGGGTATTTGTTAAAGGTTCAGGTTCTGTGGAAAAATGAATATAGAATTAAGGAGACATGGGAGACGACAACCTACCAGTGGGATATTGAAGCATAAAAGTATAGTCATGAGCACACTATGTAACTTGGTGTGCTCATGCCTATTATTTTTCCGAAAGAAAAGATAAAGGACGTATTTCACGAAGTATCCGGAAGTACAATGCAGATACTCAATCTACTGTTTTCATACTTTGCGGATATTGTTCCATTCATCTGTTCAATTAACGTTCTGGCAATCGTCAATCCTAAGCCTGTGGAATTTCTGGCAGCTTCCACAGTATAAAATCGGTCAAACAACTTGCCGACCTGCACTTCATTCAGTCCGGATGCTGTATTGGTAAAAGTAATTTCGCCTGTTTCGGATAATGTAATATCCAAATCACCGTCACTATACTTAATAGCATTGTTCAGAAGATTGGAAAACACACGAGCTAAAGCGGAATTGTCAAGTGTTCGGATAACTTTACCCTGAGGCATTTTTATATTAGGGACAATGCTCCGTTCACTTAGAGCGGTATAAAAAGCGGCGATGCTTTCTTCTAATATGCTGCCTATTGCAACAGGCTCTTTTACTGCATTTTTATCGCTCGAAACAATGACAGCGTAACGAAAAAGTTCCTCCGTCAACTGCGCTAATATTTCTGTTCGGTTTTTAATTATTTCAAGATACCGTTTTACCGTTTCCGATTTATCCTCTTGTTCCAGCAAATCTAAATATCCGCAAATAGCAGTAAGAGGTGTACGCAAATCGTGCGAAATATTTATAACAGCATTTTTGAGTTCGATATCTCCCTGCCTGAAGCGGTGTCGTTCTGCACGAAGTTTGCGAAGCTGAATATTAATAGCATTCGCCAAACTTCTCATGTACTTATCGCCGGTTGAAATATCAATCAGCGTGTTGGTATCGGTTATGAGCCTGTCGGCAAAGGCAGCTTCGATTTCCTTTGCGGCCTTTTGTAAGATATGAATTTTTACAAGCAGGGCAAGGATAATTACAGCCATACTGCCGATGAAAGCCCATAACCATATTTCCATAGCAAACTCCTTATTTTAATTCTTTTTTCTTGAATAACAATATCCCTGCACCGGCAAATACGATAAATTCTCCCAAAGAATATAGCGGTAAAACTTTGAAATCGGGAGCTGCTCGTCCTGCTAATTGAAACATTTGTCCTGCCGGGTTGATATCTAATAAAGTCTGGCATACTTTCTTTTTTTCTTCACTTGGATATTTGGGATTTGGCTCTTTTATTATTTCAACACTACCGGTTTCTTGGTTCGTTATTACTGCTGATTCAAAAAACTCCGGTGCTTGTAAAATATTTAGACAACTAAGAGCCGCTATCATCATTCCGAATGCTAACATAATACTTACGATTGCAGTAATTGCTTTATTGGAGATCATCATTGCAACAAATGTAAATATACCGGAATAAGCAATTACGGTTACAAATATACAACCTAATAGCATTAGTAATTTTGAAATAGACATTGTTATACTGCCAAATAAAGGTATTCCAATAATTGCTGCTATTACGATAAATAAAATATATGAAAATAAACTTGTAACTGAAGTTATTAACAAATTAGATACGTATATATTTACCCTTTTGTGACCTGTGCTGATTTTATTTCTGATTACTCCGTCCGAATATTCTACTCCTAAAAATATACTTGTAAATACAGCAATTACAATGCCTACAATCGTAGAATAATTAAGCATTATCTGTTCTACTTCTATGACATCTCCATAGACTTTCATATCACTATATCTTGTATAAATCATGACTAATGCAAGACCAATGCTAAATATAAGCAATAACCAAAACAGTTTGTTTTTTCGGAGTCTTGCAAAACCTGCATTCAACAATTTATTCATCTCTGCCACCTCCAACAAGACCGATATAGTAGCTCTCTAAACTTTCATCCCGCTCTTGCATAGAGATAACTTCGCAATTTTCTTTTGTAAGAGCAGCCACTAAATGAGAAATATTCACTTTAGCATAGACATCAGCAGTCGTGTCATTTAGAATTTTATAGTCGATTTTCTTATCATCAAGCACATGGGCAAGTGCTTTTGTGCTGCTGACTTCAACACGAACACATTTTTTACAAGCAGCTTCCAATCCTTCTGCACTTATTTCTTTTACTATTCGTCCGCCGTCAATAAAGCCGTAGTGCGTGGCAAGTCGTGATAATTCATCAAGGATATGGCTTGAAATCAAAACAGTAATTTGATTTTCACGGTTTAGCTTTAATATCAGTTCCCGTATTTCAATAATACCTTGGGGGTCAAGACCGTTTACGGGTTCATCGAGTACCAAAAAATCAGGATCGCCTACAAGCGCTATGGCAATACCTAATCTCTGGCGCATACCCAGAGAAAAGTTTTTCGCTTTCTTTTTTCCTGTGTTTTCAAGCCCCACTAATTTCAGAATGTCGGTAAGTCCATCATAAGACGGAAGTCCAAGAATGCGGTATTGCTGCTTCAGGTTATCCTCTGCCGTCATATCAAGATAGATAGAGGGAGTTTCTATAACAGCTCCCATCCGTCTGCGTGACTTCACAATCTCCTTATCGGTATTTTTCTTGCCATACAGCATATAGTCGCCGAATGTAGGCTCTTGCAAACCGCAGATAAGTCGAATAAGCGTTGTTTTGCCAGCACCATTTTTCCCAACGAAGCCATAGATTGACCCTTTGGGAACATTCATAGACAGTCCGTTTAACGCTTTGAAATCTTTGTAGTTTTTGCTTAAAGCGTTGGTTTTAAGAACATAATCCATAAGATTAACCTCCTTTATGTGATGCTGACATTCTACTTCAAAATAGTTGAGAAAATAGTCAAGGAAACAGTTGAGAAACGGTTGAGATTTATGCTCCTTTCATTTTGAAGCCAATTCCCCATACTGCTTCAATATAATCTTTGTCCCTTACCTTGCGAAGCTTTGCCCTTAAATGGCTGATATGTGTTTTTAGCGAACTTTCTGTGCAATCAGGAGTATCTTCACTGATACGGTCTAACAACCGTGATTTGGTAATAATCTGTGTTGGGCTTTGCATAAGCAGCTTGAGGATAGCGTATTCGGTTCTGGTCAGTCTAATTTCACTTGTTCCGATGGTCACAATATGCGTATCTGTATCGAGGACTATATCATCAAATGTTAGAGTAGAACCGACAGAGGTAATTACAGAACCCCGAAGTTGTACGGCAATTCTGGCTAAAAGCTCCTTTGTATTGAATGGCTTTGTTACATAATCAGCAGCACCGCCAAGCAACAGATCGACCTTATTATCAATATCAACTTTTGCACTCATTATAATAACAGGTATTCCTTCTATCTGCGGAAGTATCTCCTCACCGTTTAATCCCGGCAGCATTAAATCAAGCAGCACAAGGTCAGGTTTGGACTGGGATAAAACAAACAGAGCCTCCGTTCCGGAATAAGCACGGGAAACTGTATACCCTTCTTTCGTAAGTGCTTCTTCAAGCATATTTCCAATATAAATATCATCGTCAATAATGAGAATTTTTTTCATGATTACACAATACCGCCCTGTCTTTTATTTATTTTATATCTGCCATCAGCAGGTTTTTCTGCGTTTTTTGGAATAAGCCATACTCGGCTTGAATTGCTTTATATTATTGTACTCGTTTGAGCGAATAATAACAACTGATAAAATTTGAACTCTTAGAAGAGAAAAGCGCACTCGGAAAGGTAGGAATACTATTTTGTTTGGAGATAGGCACATAGAAAAAGAGCCCATGAAATGCGAGTTTCCTCACAACTTCATTGGCTCTGCGATTTAATTGCTGCTGATGTTTTGTTTGATAATTTGTAAAAATCCAAAGCTGCGTCAAGGAGGTTTCTGTCCCTATTGCTTCTGCAAATTTACAAACTTGGTCAGCTCGCTTATCCAGCCAAGCTTTACGGTACCGGTAGGACCGTTACGCTGCTTACCGATAATAATCTCGGTCACGCCCGCCTGCTCGGAATCCTTATGATAATATTCATCCCGATAAATAAACATTACAACGTCCGCATCCTGCTCGATTGCACCGGACTCACGAAGGTCGGAAAGCATCGGACGCTTATCGTCCCGCTTCTCCACCTCTCGGGACAACTGGGAAAGTGCAATAACCGGACAGTTGATTTCTCTCGCAAGCGCCTTCAGGGATCGGCTGATTTCCGAAATCTCCTGCTGTCTGGACTCGTTCTTCCTGCCGCCGCTCATAAGCTGCAGGTAGTCGATAATAACAAGCTTCAAATCCTTCTCAAGCTTCATCCTGCGGCATTTGGAACGAAGCTCCTGAATGGAAATACCCGG
>DLOO01000071.1:38817-47632 GCA_002479645.1 Lachnoclostridium sp. UBA7482
CTGCCACTGGCTGTCATCCAGCTCGCCGGTACGAATCTTCTGGGAATCCACATGGGAGTGCATAGCCAGGATACGGTTCACCAGCTGCACCTTACTCATCTCCAAACTGAAGATTGCGGTCGGCACCTGATTCCTTACCGCAATATACTCTGCAAGGTTCAATACAAATGCGGTCTTGCCCATAGACGGACGTCCCGCAATCAGAATCAGGTCGGAGGGCTGCAGACCTGCCGTACGATAATCGAGATCGTAAAATCCGGTGGAAATACCGGTAACCGCGCCTCGGTTGCTCGCCGCCGCCTCAATATTCTCTAATGCCTTAACAACGATTTCACTAATCGGCGTCATATCGCTTGTCTGCTTCGACTGCAGCAGTGTGAAAATGTCCTTTTCCGCACGTGCAAAAAGCTCTGAAACCTCTTCCTTATCCAGATAACAGCTGTTCACCAACCCTTCTGATACGCGGATAAACCGGCGAAGCTGAGATTTTTCCTGAACAATGTTTGCATAATATTTGACATTTGCCGAAGTCGGAACCACATCTACGAGATTACTCAGATACGCAAGAGAGGACAACTCCTCCGGTACCTGACGAAGGCGCAGCTTCTCCTGAATGGTAATCAGGTCGGCCTCAATTCCGCTCTGGTAAAGCTCCACCAGAACAGAGAAGAAAACACCCAGCTGCTTCTCGTAAAAATCCTCATCCGTCAGTATTTCGGAAGCGGTCAGAATTGCTTCGCGATCCATCATCATGGAACCGATTACCGACTGCTCTGCTTCTGTACTGTGAGGCATTATTTTTTTGATTAGTGCGTCATCCATTTAGTTTCCCTCAACCTTGACCGTAAGCTCAGCGGTAACCTGGGGATGCAGCTTAACGCCTGCCGTAAAGGTTCCCTCATTCTTAATCGCAGCAGCCAAAACCAGCTTCTTCTTATCAACCTCCAGACCCAGCTGCTGCTTCACAGCCTCCGCAATTTCCTTTGCGGAAACGGAGCCAAATACGCGTCCGTTCTCACCGGTCTTAATCGGTACGGTTACGGAGCTGCCGTTAATCTTAGCGCCCAGTGCCTGCGCTGCCTCAAGCTGCTCCTTCTCCAGCTTCGCCTGCGCTGCCTTCTGCAGCTTCAGGTCATTCATATTCTTCGCATTTGCCTCAACGCCGAGCTTCTTCGGCAGAAGAAAATTGCGTGCATATCCGTCGCTGACGTCTACAACGTCGCCCTTCTTTCCGTGCGTTTTTACATCCTGCAATAAAATTACTTTCATTTCAGTTCTCCTCCTTCTATCATTCCGTTAAGCACTGCCTTCACGCGATCCATCGCCTCGCCGACGGTAACATCCGTAAGCTGCGCCCCTGCCACGCTCATATGACCGCCGCCATTTCCAAGACGCTCCATAACAACCTGTACATTTACCTCGTCGATGGAACGTGCACTGATAAATATCCTGCCCTTATACTCAGTAAATACAAAGGACGCCTTGATTCCCTGAATCTCCATCAGCTCGTTTGCAATCTGTGCTCCGAGGATGGTCGGTGATTCTACTCCCTCCGGGATGCATTCGGCAAATGCGTAATTTCCCCGGAAGATTTCGGTATTGCTGATTGCCTTCGCCTTTTGCAGGTATTCGGTCATATCCGTGCGGAATGCCTTTCGGATACGCGTAACATCGGCGCCGCTTCTTCTCAAAAATGCAGCTGCCTCGAAGGTTCTGACGCCGGTTTTGGTCAGGAAATTGTTGGTATCAATCATAATGCCCGCATACATTGCCTCTGCCTCCAGAGGACGAAGCTTCAGACCGTCGCCGATATACTGCAAAATCTCGGCAACAAGCTCGCAGGCGGAAGATGCATACGGCTCAATGTACGACAATGCGGTATTTTCCAACGAATCGGAAGCACGGCGGTGATGATCCAGAACAATCACATGGTCAATCCGGTCAAAAAGCACCGGACACTCTGTGAGGCCGGGACGATTCACATCCACAACTATCAGAAGAGAACTCTGCTTCGCCATTTCCTGCGCCTTCAGGTTACTGATAAACAAATCCTCCGCGTAGTCCGGATTATTAAAGAAGCGGCCGGTCATCGGACGCAGCTGACTTCCGATTTCATTCAAAACGATGTAGGCTCTCTTGCCCAAATGCTTCGCGACGCGGTAAATACCGATTGCGGAACCAAAGGAATCCACATCCCCATTGGCATGACCCATAATAAATACCTCGTCGGTTGCTTCAATCAGCTCGCGAAGCGCCTGTGCCTTCATTCGAGCCTTTACCCGGGTATTTTTCTCAACGGACTCACTCTTGCCGCCGTAATAACTGATATTTTCGCCATCCTTGACAACAACCTGATCACCGCCTCTGCCAAGAGCCAGGTCAATCGCTGCTCTTGCGTACTCATACCCTTTCAGATACGAATCCGCATTGACGCCCAGCCCCATACTAATGGTAATCGCAGTCTCGCCGCCGGTTACATTTACGGAACGAACCTCCTCGAGAATCGAGAATTTCCTCTCATCGAGTTCGGCAAGATACTTATTCTGAAATACAAAGAAATATTTGTCCTTCTCAAGCTTCTTGATAACCGCATCGATATTCTGCATGTACATGTTAATCTTACGGTCAAGCAGCGCCATCAAAAGGGAACGCTTTACCTCGTCAACCGTCTCCAGAACCTCATCGTAATTATCGAGATAGAGAAGACCGATAATCTGACGGCGGTCAAAGCTCTCCTGACGAAGCGCCAGCATGTCCGTCTCATCATTCAGGTAAATCGCAATCAGTTTTTCAGTCTGTCCCTTGCGGTTTACAAACCCGAGCTTCTGCATCTCCTCGTCAAATTCGGGCGTCTCCATCATGCGGAGCGTAACCTCGTAATTCCGTCCTTCGAGCTCCGCATGGTAAACGCGGTCTTCCATGTCGTACTTTGGAAGGGAAAATGCCTTCACTTCCGGTAAGAGATCACGAATCGCATAGCCTGCCTTGCTGCGTCCGGTAGCTGCGCAGAATTCGTCGTTTCCCCACAGAAGCATACCGTCCGCCCCCAAAATACCATAGGGTGTGTGCAGTTCCTTGAGCATCTTCCTCTGCAGCTGCCCGTAGTCCATCGCAAAATCCACATACTCTTTCAGGATGTACTTTTTGCGCAGCAGATACATCGTCAGGGTTGCCCCAAAATACAGAACCGTAACGGAGAGTACTACCCATGCGGCGTTCTTGTTAACTATAATCAAAACAATGCCGGTAAGCAGCCACAAAACCGATAACAATAACGGCCATAACAAATATACTCTGAGTTTTCCTTTGACCTTTTGTTTATTCATGGAACCTCCCCATTGAAAACATCCGCGGAAATCCCGTTCGCTCCCGCAAATGCGAATTTGCATTAAATGCGTCTATAGTTTACCATACTTGCGCCGAATTGAATACCTTTTTTTGCGCATTATTTTTCCGCCGTCGTTGGATTCACATGCACCATAATGTGCTTCACATCCGGAAAATTCTCCTCGATGGAATCATGTACCGCTTCCGCAATTTCATGAGCCTCCGCCAGCGTCTGACTGCCGTCTGCCTTAATCTCCAGCTCCACATAGATGCGATTGCCGAATACGCGCGTCCGCAGCAAATCAATTCCCAGTACGCCGGGCTGCGCCGCAATATGCTTACGAAGCTGATTTTCAAGTGCCTCATCACACGCTTTATCCACCATTTTGTCGATGGCGTCCTTGAAAATATCATACGCCGCCTTTGCGATAAATACGCAAATCACCAAACTCGCAAGCGGGTCCATAATCGGCAGACCGAGTCTCGCGCCGCCGATACCGACCAGTGCGCCGATAGAAGACAGCGCATCCGAACGGTGATGCCATGCATCCGCCGTCAGCGCGCCGGAACGAATCCGTTCCGCATTGATTTTCGTATACCAGAACATGAATTCTTTTGTAATAATCGAAATCACTGCCGCCGCCAAGGCAAGCAGACCCGGTACGGTCAGGTCGCCTGCTTTGCCGGACGCCAGCGTACGAACCGCACTGTAGGCAATCCCCAGTCCGGTTGCAAGCAGAATCGTTGCCAGCACAATGGCAGCCACGCATTCCATCCTCTCATGTCCGTAAGGATGCTCCTTGTCGGACTCTCTGCCCGACGCCTTTACCCCAATCATCACAATAATCGTACTGAATACATCCGACGCCGAGTGTACCGCATCACTGAGCATAGCACCCGAATGTGCCGCAATCCCGGCGAAAAACTTAAACGCCGCCAGAAGCACATTCCCGACAATGCTTACAAGCGAGACCCTCATCGCAACCCGTTCAAATTGTTCACTGACGCCGGATTGTCTGCCGCACTCCGAATTTTTTACTTTGCTGCTCACCGAATACTTTCCTCCTGCAAGTAAAACCGGAAGCATTTGCCGAAACCGGTTTCTCATTTCCCCTGTCGTTTTCAATACGCAATCCTGCAAAGGCTTATTATCTCAGCATATGCCCCAAACTGCATTTCGTGCAGGATTTTCTTCCCCGGACGCTCGCCCCTCCGGAAGATTCTTCCATCCCGCGTCGTTGACAAGCGCCATAGAACCGTGTTATGCCTCCGTATGAAGTGTCTCCCCCGGCCGGATGTTGTAAACCCTTCCGTTTAAGAAGAACCACAGTTCATAAGCCGTCGGATTGGTTACGATGCTGCCGTCGACGCTAAACAAAAGCTTCTTAAATGCATCCTGGTAGTCGTAAATCTCCATATTGGTTGCATACCAGATTTCATCACGTCCGGACATATATTCTGCAAACTTCTCGATAACCTCCCAGTTATCGCGTTCCTCAAACTCATAGCTGTGTCCCCACAAATAGAACATCTGCGGTCTTCCCCAGCCCGAGCCTTCGACAAATCTCTTCGCAAGGTTCATCAGCTCCGGGTCGGCATGATGGCATGTTGCCGGCAGACGCATCCAGTCGCCCGGCATGTCGAAATTATGAGTGGAATGCACGGTTCTCGAATAAACGATTCCGACGCTTCTCATGCTTGCAACAACATCGTCATTGTAGGTTCCGTACGGGTATGCCATGCCGCGGACAATCCTTCCGAACTGCTTTTCAAGCGTCTGGCGATCCTCAAGCAAATCCTTGGTACACATATGAACCGGCATATGGTCAAGCCACGGATGGGTCGAACCATGTACCGCAACCTCCACGTCATCCCCCTGATAAAGCGCCGTTACCCGGGACTCGCTCATTCTTCGGTGAACCTGTCCGGCAGGATAAACGGTTCCCTCCGGCGCATACTGACCGCTGTTTAAGTTAAATGTAATCTTCATTCCGTATTTTCTGACGATTTCCAGAAGCTTTGTATCCTGCTCCACACCGTCATCGTAACTCAATGTACATGCCTTTTCTCTTCCGCCCGGGAAGCGCATAAATACCTGTGCCATGGTTTACCTCCGTTATAAATCAAATGCTCGGTTTTGCGGCTTTTCAGGCTCAAAACCATATGGAATATTATACCATTTTTCAAAATCGGTGTAAAGAACCGCTTTGCTCTCCGTCCTACTCAAACTGTGACGAATACAGCTGATAATATACGCCCCTTTTGCCCATCAGCTCGTCGTGATTTCCCTGCTCGACTACATCCCCGTGATTCAGTACAAGAATGCTGTCCGCATGTTGAATCGTACTCAGACGGTGTGCAATCACAAAGCAGGTCTTATCCTTCATCAGCTCACGCATCGCCTTCTGAATCTCGCGCTCGGTGCCGGTATCCACATTGGAGGTTGCCTCATCGAGAATCAGCATCTTCGCATCATAGAGCATTGCGCGGGCGATGGTCAGAAGCTGCTTCTGTCCCTTGGAAATGTTACCTCCATCCTCGGTAATTACGGTTTCATATCCCCTGGGCAGACGCATGATAAACGGATGGATGTGCGCAGCCTTGGCTGCTGCCACAACCTCTTCCCTTGTCGCATTTTCCTTGCCGTAGGCAATATTTTCAAAGATGGTGCCGCCAAACACCCATGTTTCCTGCAAAACCATCGCATAAGCTCCGCGCAGGCTTTCGCGCGTGTATCTGCGGACGTCGCGTTCATCGACACAGACCATACCGGAATCAGCGTCGTAGAAGCGCATCAGCAGATTGATAATCGTCGTTTTACCGGCGCCGGTCGGTCCGACAATCGCCACCAGCTTACCGGTATCTGCCGTAAAATTCAGATTGTGGATAATGGTTTTCCCTTCGTCATAACCGAAGTATACATCCGAAAATGCCACCTTACCCTTTACGTCGGCAAGTACTGCCGCATCGGACGCATCGTGCAGCTCCTCTTCCTCATCGAGAAGCCGGAACACACGCTCGGCAGCCGACAGCGCCGAATACAGCTCGTTCACAATATTGGCAATCTCGTTAATCGGCCCGGAAAATTTTCTCGAGTACAGCACGAAGGAGGAGATATCCCCGAGGGAAATGACATCCTTCATGTAAAGCAGCGAACCGAATACCGCTACAAGGCACAAGCCAAGGTTGTTGATCGCATTGATCGACGGTCCCATACTACACCCGTAGAATTCAGCATCATAATAGGATTCGGCCACTTTGTTATTGATTTTATCGAATTGCTTTTCCACCTGTTCTTCATAGGCGTAGGCAAGGATGGTTTTCTGACCGGAGAGCATTTCCTCCACGAAGCCGTTCATTTTACCGTAGTTTTCGGAGCGGGCGGAGTAGCGCGGCTGCGTCACTTTGCGAATTTTTGCCGAGTAAAAAATCGCAAGCGGAACCGTTACCAAAACCGTCAGCGACAGAAGCGGTGAGATCACAATCATCATCGCTAATGAGCCGACAACCGTAACAATGCTGGTAAGAATCTGCACGACATCCGTTGCCAGACAGGTGCCGATAACATCCACATCGTAGGATACACGGCTGATAATATCTCCCGCCTGATTCCGGTCAAAATAACCGACCGGCAGGCGCATAAGTTTTTCAAAAATATCCTTTCGCATCCTTCGGGAAATCCACTTACTCAGATTCACCATGACAACGTTAATCAGAATCGTCAGAATCGCCGACCCGACATAGCACAGAAGCATACGAAGCGCGTAATAGGAGACCTTGTCAAAGTTGACCTTTCCGGCTCCCGCCGCTGCCTCGTTGATGGCGCGTCCCGCAAGTTTCGGCCCTAAAAGTGCAAGCAGGTTGCTGCAAAAACAGAGGAAAAATACGCCAAGGACAATATGCTTATAGGCCCCCATGTAAGAAAGCATACGCAGAAAGCTCCCCTTCGTATCCTTGGGTCTGCGGCGAACGGAATCAAATCCTGCCATTTCACACACCTCCCATCTGCGTCTTGTAAATGTTCTGATACATCTTACAGCTCTGCATCAGCTCCTCATGTGTGCCCTGTCCGATAATCCTTCCCTCATCCAGCACAATAATCTCATCCAGACTCATAATCGAGCTGATTCGCTGCGCCACAATCAGGGTCGTTGTCCCATTATAATTTTCACGGATTGCCTTTCGCAAATCCGCATCGGTCTTATAGTCAAGCGCTGAAGAGGAATCGTCCAGGATCAGAATCGGCGGCTTTGCGGCAAGCGCTCTTGCAATCAGCACGCGCTGCTTCTGACCACCGCTCAGGTTGGCGCCGTGAATAACCGCCTCGTGGTCGAGTCCCTCCGCATACTGCTCGAGAAATTCCTTCGCTCTCGCGTCGTCGGCCGCACTCCACAGGCGTGTTTCATCCACCTCACGGCCAAACGCGATATTTTCCCGCAGCGAGTCCGCGAAGATCACGTCATTCTGGAACACAACACCGAACATGCGGTGAAGCTCGTCCTTGCCGTAGGTACGCACATCTCTTCCGTCCACGAACACATGCCCTTCGTCCGTGTCGTAAAAGCGCATCAGGAGATTCGCAATCGTTGTCTTGCCGGAGCCGGTCGCACCGATAATTCCGAGCGAACCGCCTTTCCGAATCGTAAAATCAATATCCGTAAGACAGTTCTGCCGCTCGTGTCCCTCCATCGGGTCCTCGTTGCCGTAGCCAAAGGTCACATGGTCAAATACAACATAGCCCTCACGGTCGGTCGTTGCCGCCTCCGCAGCCGGAATCGGCAGAAGCTCCTCTTTCATGTACACAACCTCCGCAATACGCTCTGCGGAAGCATTTGCCTTAGACATCAGCGTAAACATACGGCTGAGTCCCATGACGCCCATCATCATCATGTTAAAATACGTCAAAAACGCCAGGATGACACCGGGCTTTGAAACGCCGCCATTTACCAGTCTCGCGCCGACATAAACAACAAGGGTCAGTCCGATATTCAAAAGCAGCGTAACGAACGGACCGGGCAGGGACATGATAACGCCTGCCTTGATGTCCCTTTTCGCCATTTCCGTATTGGCTCCGTCATAGCGCCGCTTCTCATAGTCCTCCTTGGAAAGTGCCTTTATAACACGGATACCGGTAATATTTTCACGCATAATCCGAACAATCTCGTCCACGCCGTTCTGCACCATTTCATAAAGCGGAATACCCTTCATGGAGATGCACACCATAATCAGAATCATAAACGGCGCCATGATACACAATATCAGGGCAAGACGATGATCCATAATCAGGGTTACGATAATTCCGCCCACCAGAAGAATCGGCGCGCGGATACCAAGCGTCTGCACCGTACGGATAAAATTCTGCAAATTGTACGAGTCAGAGGTCATACGGGAGGTCAACGACGGCAGACCGATGGCGTCCACCTGATTGCCCGACAGATAGAGCGATTTGTGAAAAAGATCCTTTCGGATATCGTAATTACTGCGGCGA
>DLOO01000071.1:47673-51389 GCA_002479645.1 Lachnoclostridium sp. UBA7482
AGCGTTAACATGGCAGCGCCCCACAAAAGCACCTTGTCAATCTGCTTGTCCAAAACAACATTATCGATAATATGCTCCAACACATACGGGATAAACAATTCCACCATGCCGGCCGAGAGCTTAACCGTGGCGCCGAGGCAAATCGTCTTTATATATTTTTTCAAATACGTCCATATAAATTTCATAACATCCTGTTCCTTTCAACCGCCTCGTTTTACCGCAAGGCTGCCATTCTCCGTATGCCCCGTCAAAATATCCCTGTCCTCCGGAATCGGAGTTACGTACATTCCTTGCAGCGACCCGGTGCGTGCAGATTGCAGGAGTCTGCCGCCACCGTATCTCCCATGCCATGGCGGCATTCGGAGCAGTCGTGACAGCCCCCGCAATCCGCACGCACCGGGTCGCTGCTGTGATAGAATCTTTCGCTCTAATAACCCATTTTATTATATGTCTCCCTCGGCGAACCGTCAATATCGGCATTTGGCATTTTTGCCGTGTAGTTTCCCGCCGGCGCCCTACATCTTGCAGACCTTCTCAAACCAGTAGTTCATTTGCAGCCAGTACGCCAGAAGCTGCGGGCCTGCCATCAGCTGACCGTACCACGGCTTGCCGTAATCCTTCGGGCTTTCGATAAAATGCCGCACTTTGTCGGCGTCCAGAAATTCGTTGACCGGCGAGCCTTTTTTATCCAGAATCCGCAGAAGCTGCTGCCCCAGGCGGCGTTCGTATTCGGGATGATACGTCTTCGGATACGGGTTCTTCTTTCGCCACAGAATTTCCTCCGGAAGGATTCCCTCTGCCGCGTGCCGGAGCAGCGCCTTCGGAACACCGTCCTTTGCTTTCATCTCCCACGGCACATTGTAGAGGTATTCCACAATTCGATAGTCCGCAAACGGCACGCGCGCCGTAATTCCCGAATACATGGCCGCCCGATCCATTCGCTCAAGAAGCGTCATCATAAACCACCGCAGATTCAGGCATGCAATCTCGCGCCGCCGTCCGCTTATCGCATCCTCACCGTCAAGCTTCGGCGTCTCCGCCACACTCGCCGCATACGCCTCGTGCGCATAATCAGCAAGCGGAAGCCGCTTCGTCCACTCCTCCTTTAACAGGCAGCAGCGTGTTTCCATATCCGTAGACCACGGAAAACCATCCTTTGTGAGAGCTTCCTCCTTGTGGAACCAAGGGTAGCCCCCGAAGATTTCGTCCGCACATTCTCCGGTGAGAGCCACCTTGCTGTAATCCGAAACCAGAGAGCAGAAATATAAAATCGACGATTCCACGTCCGCCATATTGGGCAAATCCCTGGCGTCTACCGCCCGGTACAGATTTTCAATCAACTGCGAATTGCCGCACTCAAGATACCGGTGATTCGTTCCTGCAAATGCCGCCATCTGATCGACATACGGACGATCCAGACTCGGCTGGAATGCATTTGCCCGGAAATACTCCCGGCTCCCCTCAAATTCAAACGAGAAGGTGTCAAGCACCTTCCCCTCCTTCCGGAATTCCTCCGCACAGACCGCCGTCACGAAGCTGCTGTCGATACCGCCGGAGAGGAGGCTGCAAACGGGCGCATCCGCCTTTGTCTGCATTTTCACGGCATCAAGAAGCAGGTACCGGCAATGCTCGACGGTCTCCTCCCAGCTTTCCTCATGCTCCCGCGCTTTCAGCTTCCAATACGCATGCTCCGAAAGACCGTCCCGGCTCCAACGAAGAAAATGACCGGGCAGCACATCCTTGATTCCGTCAAATACCGCCTTCCCGCAAGACCTCGCCGGTCCGAGCGCAAGCACCTCGCAAAGCCCCTCGTCACTGAGGGAGGGCTGCATCTGCGGATGCGCGAAAATGCCTTTCAGCTCCGAAGAGTAGACAATAGTAGAATCATTATTTACTCCATAAAACAGCGGCTTAATCCCCAGACGGTCGCGAATCAGATACAGCTCCTCCTTCGCTTCATCCCACAGGGAAATGGCGAAAACACCATTGGTTTTTTCTATGTAAGCAATGCCGTAGCGAAGGTACCCGAAAAGCAAAACCTCCGACGCCGTCAAATCCTCCGCGCGCTTTCCATCCGGCACAATGCCTTCGTGCCCCAGCTCGCGTTTCAGCTCCTCCAGATTGTAAATTTCGCCGTTCCAGCTGATAACCGCCTGCTTTCCGGCATCTCCGACATACGTACATTGCCGGGTATCTTCCCCCGGTCGTTTGTCTCCGCTCGGGATTGTGTGTGCCAGAGCGCAATGTGCCGACAGAACGCTCTGTGTCTCCTCCGTTTTCCGGCGCACGGGCACCCCGCACATTTCCGTAAGGATTCGCCGGAATTTTTCTGTCGATTCCGCAAAATCCTGCTTAAAAGAACTGAATCCTGCAATTCCGCATTGACTGATCATACTCTTAAAACACCTCCTGTCTGACTGTCCGGATCAAACCGTTTCCGGCGGGCCGAAAAGAATCGGCTGATATTGTCTGCCCTCAAGCGCCGCCTCCGCCGCAGGCAGCAACAGCTCGGTTCGGGCAATCATGGACGCCGGCTTTTTCACCGGATTATCCTGCCCGAAGGGTACAAAGAAAATATGCTTCGCATTTAAGAGAAGCCCGATATTTTTCATATTCATCCCCAACGCATCGTTTGTCGAAATCGACAACAGCACCGGACGCTCGTTTCGCATGTGCGCCTTTGCCGCCATCAGCACCGCTCCGTCGGTGATTCCGTTTGCAAGCTTTGCGAGTGTATTTCCGGTACATGGCAGGATAATCAGCATATCCCAAAGAGCTTTCGGCCCCACCGGTTCCACCTCCGGAATCGTATACCACGGCTTCCTTCCGGTGATTTCCTCCGCCGTCCTGCAAAATCCCTCCGAATCGCCGAAACGGCTGTCGGTTGCGCCCGCAGCAGCGGAAAAAACTGTCTGTACCGCCGCCCCCGCATCCGTCAGTTCCCTAAGGGCTGCAAACGCCCGCTCATACGTACAGAAGGAACCGGTGATTCCGACACCGATCCGCTTACCCTTTACGTCCATAATCCCCCTCTTTTCCGCGCTGCGAATCTGACCGGCGGTATGCTGTGTCCGAGTCTCGCCATTGCTGCCCGGCAGCGCCCGGGCGGCTGCTTATTTTTCTCTTTCCAGAATATACGCCTTCAGATCCAGTGCCGCCGTGTACGGCGAGACCTTTCCCGGAAGCCCCGGCAAAAACAGATAAGAAATCCCCAATTCCTCTGCCGCCTCTCTGTCCACGCCGCCCGGAAGCGATGCAATGTCCAATATCCGGATACGCTTACTCAATCCCATGAGAATCGCCCCGGTAAACAGCACTGTCGGAACCGTATTGATAATAAAATCCACATCCGAGGCCGCATCCCCCAGCTCCTCCGGAGGATACACCGGCTCTCCGTATTGGCCTGCCTGCGCTCTCGCCCCGGCGCTTCGCGCGCAAATCCGAAGCTTCACGCCGAAGGGTCGAAGCATTGCAACCATCGTTTTACCGCAGCGGCCGTACCCAACGATCAGTCCGGAGGAGCCCGTCACATTCACCGGGAGACATCGAATCAGTTCCGCGAGGGTTCCCTCCGCAGTTGCAACCGCATTTTTCCACGTCAATGCCTCATCCCGGTAAAAGTCATGGCAAGTGACGCCTGCCGCCGCTGCTTCCGAGAGAAATTCCTCCGTAAAGCACCCTCCGTACATACGATTTTGAGTTGATAAGAGATAAAT
>DLOO01000047.1:0-261 GCA_002479645.1 Lachnoclostridium sp. UBA7482
ATGAGCCGACCGGTGCGTTGGACTCGGCAACATCCTTACAGGTAATTGCAATCTTTAAGGAGCTGATTCAGAAGGAAGGCATTACCATCGTTATGACAACCCATGACCCGAAGCTGATGGATTACGGCGATGTGGTTTATGAAATCGGCGACGGTGAGATTTTGTCCCGTAAGAGCTTGGAGGAGGGAGGCGAGTCCAATGAGTAAGGCAAAGAATGCGAAGCAGCCTCCGAACGCTGCCAAAGTGAATGCAGAAGCGATA
>DLOO01000047.1:366-2931 GCA_002479645.1 Lachnoclostridium sp. UBA7482
AGGGACAGTGGAGGCAAATGAAAAAGCCGCCGAAACCGAAGAAAACGTAACCGAAGACGCCGCAACCTATCAGGCGCCGCAGATTTCCGACGAGCTCCGAGCTTCCTTTATGCAGGCGTATGCAAAGTCGTCCAGCGGCGAATTGGAGGATCAGCTCGGTGACAACGTTATGATTCTTTGTGAGAATCTGGTAAAGATTTTCAAAACAAAGGAAACCGAGGTTCTTGCGCTGCAGGGATTGGAGTTGAAAGTAGAAAAAGGCGAATTTATCGCAATTATCGGTAGCAGCGGCAGCGGTAAGTCCACATTCCTGAATATGATCGGCGGTTTGGATCGTCCCAGCGCCGGCAAGCTTTATGTAGACGGGAAGGATCTTTTCAAGCTGACGGAGCGTCAGCTGGTAACCTATAAACAGCAGACGGTAGGATTTGTATGGCAGAATAATGCGAGAAACCTGTTCCCGTATCTGACGGCAATCCAAAATGTTCAGCTGCCGATGATGTTTATGGACGCAAAAGATATGGAAAAGCGCGCCATGGATCTTTTGAATCTGGTTGGCATGGGACATAAGCGTGACAGCAAGTTAAATCAGCTGTCCGGTGGTGAGCAGCAGCGTATTGCCATTGCGATTGCCCTTGCAAACCGTCCGAAGCTTCTGCTCGCAGACGAGCCGACCGGTGCGGTTGACCAGAAGACCTCGGATACGATTCTGGATGTGTTCCGTTATCTGAATAAAGAGCTGGGAATTACTATCGTTATCGTAACCCACGATATTAACCTTGCAACCAAGGTTAACCGCGTCGTTATGATGCGGGACGGTAAGACAAGCAGCGAGCGTGTTATGAAATCCGAAAAGAAGCTTGAGGATCTGCGCGGATTTGAAGAGGATACCCATGATGAGTATGTTATTCTTGACCGGGCGGGACGTGTCCAGCTTCCGAGAGAGATGCTCGATGAAATCGGCGTAAGAAGTAACCGTGTCCAGCTTCATATCGAGAACGGAAATATCGTTGTTTCTGCAACAAAGGAAGATAAGGAAACGGCGGAGCTTACCAAATAAACAGAAATTTCCTATAGGACAAAAAATAAAACCGGAGGCGCAGGCTTCCGGTTTTATCATGCTGAAACGGTATTTCTATTTATTGGATTCCTTGTATTTCTGCTCGCAATATGCACAGCGGTAAACGCGCTTTTCCGGGTTGGTCAGGCGAAATACGTGCGGCAATTCCTGCTCAATCGAGGTGATGCAGCGAGGATTTTTACAGCGAAGGATGTTCGTAACCTTTTCGGGAAGACGAAGCTTTCTCTTTTCCACGATGGTGTCATCCTGAATCATATTTACGGTAATGTTCGGGTCGAGCACTGCCAAAGTGTCAAGATCAAGAGCAAAGGGACCTTCGATTTTGATGATGTCCTTACGACCCATTTTCCTGCTGCTTGCATTTTTGATAATGGCAACGCAGCAATCCAGTTTGCCCAGCTCCAGATAATCATAAATATCCATTGCCATTCCGGCAACAATGTGGTCAATAACCACGCCCTGATGAAGTCCGCCGATATTTAACATTCTAATACTCCTTTCCGGCCAAGCCTAACAGTGTAAGAATCAGCGCCATTCGAGCGTAGACACCGTACTGTGCCTGACGGAAGAATGCTGCACGGGGGTCGGTGTCAACGTCAACGGAGATTTCGTTCACACGCGGAAGGGGATGAAGGATAAACATGTCATCCCTGGCATTTTCCAGTTTCTTTTTCGTCAGAATAAAGGAATCCTTCAGGCGGATGTAATCCTCCTCATTGAAGAAACGTTCCTTTTGAACACGGGTCATATACAGAATGTCCAGTTCCGGCATAACCTCGTCCAGTCGGGAAACTTCCTTGTAGGAAATGCCCCGGGCGTCCAGAGTTTCTTCACGGAGATACGTCGGGATACGAAGCTCGTCCGGAGAAATGAGGACGAATTTTACCCCCGGATAGCGAACCATGGCGTTAATCAGGGAGTGAACCGTACGACCGAACTTCAAATCGCCGCAGAAGCCGATCGTCAGGTTATCCAGACGCCCCTTTAACTTAGAAATGGTAAGCAGGTCGGTCAGGGTCTGGGTAGGATGGTTGTGCCCGCCGTCGCCTGCGTTGATTACCGGAATCCCGGAAAACTGGGAGGCTACAAAAGGAGCACCCTCCTTCGGATGACGCATTGCGCAGATATCGGCGTAGCAGGAGATGATACGGATGGTATCGGCAACGCTTTCCCCCTTGCTTGCAGAGCAGGAATCTGCGGAATGGAAGCCTAAGGTTTTGCCGCCGAGGTTCAGCATCGCAGCCTCAAAGCTAAGGCGGGTTCTTGTACTCGGCTCATAAAAGCAGGTTGCCAGTTTCTTTCCCTCGCATGCATGAGCATACTTTTCGGGATTTTCCATGATTTTTCCGGCCAGCGCCAGAATGTCGTCGGTTTCCTCTACGGTCAGGTCGAGAGGACTGATCACATGTCTCATAAATACCTCCTATGATTTATATTTTGTGAAATTTTTCCTACGGAATGGCATAGAGTTTCGCTCGCGAAAC
>DLOO01000047.1:2986-6455 GCA_002479645.1 Lachnoclostridium sp. UBA7482
TGCCACATCGGGACACTCCATAACGGAGCGTTTTCATTCGATAGGAAATTCATAAGGAACTTCCTATCGAATAAAAACAGCTTCCGAACATTACTCCGAAAGCTGGAAATCAAAGTAGCGGTTGCAATTACGGAATGCGATATCCTGAGCAACCGAACCAAGGAACTCTAAATTAGCAGGATACTCCCCGTTTTCTACCCACTGACCGAGGAGATTACAAAGAATCCGGCGAAAATACTCATGGCGGGTATAAGAGAGAAAACTACGGGAATCGGTCAACATACCGATGAAATTGGACAATAGTCCCAAATTGGCAAGACTGGTCATCTGGTCTTCCATACCGGTCTTGTTATCATTAAACCACCATGCGGAGCCCTGCTGAATCTTGGCAACCGTGCTGTCATCCTGAAAACAGCCGATAATGGTGCCGATAGCAGCGTTGTCAATCGGGTTGAGCGAATACAGAATCGTCTTCGGCAACTGTTCGGTAACGGCAAGCCCGTCCAAAAAGTCGGCAAGGGAAGCACTGGGGGTGAAACTGTCGATGCAGTCAAATCCGGTATCAGCGCCGGTCTTTTGGAACATCAGACGATTGTTGTTGCGCTTAACGCCGTAGTGCAGCTGCATGACAAAACCAAGACGATGATATTCCTGACCGAGATAGGTCAGCATATGGGTCATATACAGATTTACCTCATAAGCGGAAATTCTTTCGCCCAGAAGCTTCTTGCGTAAAATGCTGTCAGCGGTTTCTTCGGAACAGAAGTCACTGATTACATACGGGAGACCGTGATCGGAAACCTTACAGCCATTTGCCCTGAAAAATTCCAAACGTTCGGTAAGGCATTTCTTAACATCGGCAACGGAATCGATTACACAGTTACAGACGTCGCCGAGCTTCTTCATATAGTCCATGAAGGTATCCTTCTCGATAGAAAGCGCATTGTCCGGACGGAAAGCCGGAAGCACCTGTACCGGAAAAGAAGCATCCGCTGCAATCTGGCGGTGCCAGTGAAGGTCGTCAATCGGATCGTCCGTTGTACACAGAAGCTTAACATTCGACTTGAGAATCAGACCTCTTGCGGACATATCCGGCTCCTGCAGCTTTTTGTTGCATTCTTCGTAAATGCGGGCGGCATTGGCTCCGGTTAACGGTTCGTAAATGCCGAAGTAACGCTGAAGCTCCAAATGGCTCCAGTGGTAGAGCGGATTGCCGATGGCACGCTCCAGGGTTTCCGCCCATTTTTGGAACTTTTCAAAATCAGAGGCATCTCCGGTGATGTAACGCTCGGGAACACCATTGGTACGCATCTGCCGCCACTTGTAATGATCGGCGCCGAGCCATACCTGGGTTATTGTGGAAAAACGAACATCCTCAGCGATTTCACGCGGGGGAATATGGCAATGATAGTCGATAATCGGCATCTTAGCGGCATAGCCGTGATACAGATTTCTGGCAAATTCGGTTGTAAGCAAAAAATCCTTGTCCATGAATTCGCGCATATCGAAATTCCCCTTTCGTTAGCTCGCCGATTATCATACCATGTCTTTCGGACATGGTACGCTTCGCGATGCACACTCGCTTCGCTCGGCGCGGTATGATACCTGTCGGTATCATACCATACTACACATGGTATCACAAGAGGGAATTTGAAAAAAAATATACCAAATGTGGACATTTCCCGGACGGAACGCTTGATAAAATCAAGAGACTATGGTAGAATGTATCCGAACGCGGACGAGAACGAGAAAACCGGAGGTTTTCGAGTTTTTGCCGAAGTGCGGGTGAAGTTATGGAAAATGTCATCAGACATTATACAGAGCCTGATAAAATGGGTAAAGATATGGGAGGTATTACAAAATGGCACTTACGATTCAAAAGGTTACCGATGAAGCGTTTG
This sequence comes from Lachnoclostridium sp. UBA7482, assembly GCA_002479645.1. Lineage (GTDB taxonomy): Bacteria > Bacillota > Clostridia > Lachnospirales > Lachnospiraceae > ISDg. The sequence goes on from DLOO01000047.1 coordinate 4,888, forward strand.
CTGCATACGGACGTGTTGTGGAAGGCTATGATATGGCAGGGCTTTTGGAGGCTCTGAAGAAGACGCCGGTGACCGACGGTGTAGAATATGTTCCGAGTGAGGCAAGTCTTGAGGCAACTCCTGCCATGAAGGAGTTTTCCGTAAACTGCTACGGCGGTATGCCGATTCAGATTGGTTATTGCAATGGTGTGAATACGAAACTGAACTGTCTGGAATATCACAGAGACAGCGAAGTGGATGTTGCTGCGGAGGATTGTATCCTTCTTCTTGCAAGACAGCAGGACTGCATGGGCAAGACGCTGGATACCTCCAAGGTGGAAGCATTTTTCTGTCCCGCAGGTACCGCAGTTGAGCTTTATGCTACCACGCTTCATTACGCGCCCTGCAGCGCAAAGCGCGGCGAGCATTTCCGCGTGGCAATCGTATTGCCGAAGGGAACCAATTATCCGAAGCCGGAAATTACCGTTAAGAATGACGATGATGCAAGGCTTTTTGCAGCAAATAAGTGGCTGATTGCTCACAAGGATGCAAGCGAAGCAAGCCAGGGAGCGGTTATCGGTCTTACCGGTGAGAACATCGATATTGCAGAATGGATCTGACGCTGCAAATGGCCGACTTATAAATCAAGCTGGCACGGAAAGAGAAATTCCTTTGCATTGATATTGACCAGAATGACGTCGGGACCTATTTTGACGATGCAATGAAAGGGGATGACATATTCCTGATCGTGTCCGAGAAATCCCCAGAGATGACAGGGGCCGGGAACAATCAGTTTTTCGATTTTTCCGCTGCAACAGTCGAAGATGATGTCGCAGACATACCCGAGACGCTCACAGTCGCAGGAATTGATTACTTCTTTTTGGCGCAGGTCGCAAAGTCGCATGATTGTTCCCCGTAAGGCATTCTGAACTATTATATGCAGTACAATAAAATCGGTTCTTTCGCTTCCTCGGGTGGCGGAGAAACGAAGAGAAGAAACTATTATCCATGGAGGTTATTTATGAAGTGTCCTTTTTGTTCGGCAGAAAATACGCGCGTGATTGATTCCAGACCCGCTGAGGAATCCAATTCTATCCGCAGAAGAAGACAGTGTGACGAATGCCGGAAGCGTTTTACTACCTATGAGAAGGTGGAGGCAATTCCTTTGGTCGTGATTAAGAAGGATAATATCCGTGAGACTTACGATCGGAGCAAGATTGAGGCCGGCGTATTCCGTTCCTGCCACAAGCGTCCGATTAGTGTGTCGCAGATTACACGCTTGGTAGACGAGGTAGAAACACAGGTATTTAATCTGGAAGAAAAGGAAATTCCCAGCAATATTATCGGTGAGATGGTAATGGATAAGCTTCGCGGGCTTGACCCGGTAGCCTATGTACGTTTCGCNNGTTCAAAGACGTAAATACCTTCATGCAGGAATTGAAGACCTTGCTTGAGCATGAAAAGTAAGCCGGACGCCCATGGTATTTTTTCATAAAACCGCATAGCTTTTTTTGTAAGAAACGGCAAGAGGCAAATGCGCAATTCATTAGAGACATGTTCCCTGTGACAAAGGAGCATGTCTTTTTTTG
>DLOO01000047.1:6495-6710 GCA_002479645.1 Lachnoclostridium sp. UBA7482
GGTTTGGTATGATTTGCAAAACATACAGTTATGCGTTGGCGGGAATTGAAGCATTGTCGGTTCAGGTGGAAACCGATGTCAGTAACGGTCTGCCGGGAATTGAGCTGGTCGGTTCGCTTTCGTCGGAGGTACGGGAAGCAAAGGAACGGGTACGGGTTGCAATACGAAATTCGGATTTCCTGCTTCCGGCAAAAAAGGTGACCGTCAATCTGTCG
>DLOO01000047.1:6743-7164 GCA_002479645.1 Lachnoclostridium sp. UBA7482
ATCGGTATCCTGTGCGGGCTGGAATATATTCCGCAGGAACTGCTTGTCGGAACCTGCATGGTGGGCGAACTGGGGTTGGACGGTAGAATCCGGCCGATTCCCGGCGTGTTGTCATGCGCTTACGCGGCAAAGGAAAACGGATTTTTCCGTATTCTGGTTCCGGCGGAAAATGAAGAGGAGGCGTCGGTCATGGAAGGCATCTGCGTCTGCGGCGTCAGCAATTTGAGGGAAGCGGTCGACCAGTTTATCGGACGACCGGATTTGCAGGAGAAGCTGCATGGAACATCGCGAAGGAAGGCATGGGAAGAAGCGGGGGAGGAGGCAGCTGCGAATGAGGATTTTGCGGATGTACAGGGACAGCATCTGGCGAGGCGGGCGGCGGAGATTGCGGCGGCGGGAAGGCATAATCTTCTTATGCTGG
>DLOO01000057.1 GCA_002479645.1 Lachnoclostridium sp. UBA7482
AACCGCTGGAGTTCAGTAACACCGAATATTTGAATTATACAGGAAGCTCCTTTATTTGCTTGCCCAATAGGGCTTCTGATCCTTGTGTGTAAATCCCATCAGACGAACGCGGTAGCTTCCGAGCTGCGACGAATAATACTCCAATGCTTTGCCCTTTAATCGCCCTTCCTCCCGATACTGCCCAAATGCCGCCTCGTACTTCAGAAAATCCTCCTGCGCAGCATCTTTATAATTATTACTCATATTAAGCTTCAGATTACTCAGAAGCTCATCCAGATGCCTCTCATATTTGCTCTTCCACAAAAACATATTTATCCCCTCAAATGTAAAGCAATTCTACCGCTGCTTGAATCACCTAAAACTCCATAGCAAGTCCCACATGAAGCTGGGATATTGTATCTCCCAGTTCTTCCTTCAGGATACCGTATGCGCGCTCCCCCGTGCAATGCCCGGTACAGACATACGCAATGCCCGTTTCCCGGATTTGCGCGGCAAATTCTCTGATTTCCTTTTCACTTCTGCGAACCAGATGGAATCCGCCGATAATTCCGTAAACCTTTTTATCCGGAAATACCGCACGGACTTCTTTAATGATGTTCGAGGCTCCGCCGTGGGAACAGCTGTTAAAGATAACAAGCCCCTTTTCCGTCTCAAACACTAAACTTTGCTCATGCGAAAAATTGTCCGGCACATAGCATTTTCCTGTCTTTTGGTACATCATTTCCCTCTTGCCGATTGCCTCCAAACCGGCCGTATGATGCGGAATCAGGTACACTCCGTCACACAGGGAATAATCGCCTGCCGCGTATACGATGCGATCTGCATAATCGGTTGTAATATTCTTTGGAATACCAATATATTTTCTAATAAAAAGCTTCTTGAAATAACAGTTTTCCCCCACGGATTCGCGCAGATAAAACTTCGCCTGACGGTTCAGTTCAAAGAATTTCTTCATGCCCAGCGAATGGTCATAATGGGCATGGGACAAGACCGCATACTCTACGTCTGCGATATTCACCCCGAGCTTTTTTGCATTTTCCGCAAAAAGATCGGACGCCCCAACGTCGAGCAGAATCTTCCGCTCACCGTACGCAATATAGACGCACAAGCCCCATTCGCCCCGGATTCCGTCATTTTCGATATTATCAACAAGTACCTTTGCTCTCATCTCCTGCTCTTTCCTTCGCTAAACGCTTTCCCGACAACTTCACCAATCACATTATAATGATTATTGAACGGGTCAAATGCAATCGGCTTCACCTTTGCAAGATCCACCTTACCATCGGTCAATGCAGAATCATCCACGCTTACATTAACGATTTCACCGCGCAGGATGCACGTCTCCTCGTTAAATTCCTTCACCTTGCATTCCATACAGATGGCAAGCTCGTTAATGATCGGTGCATTGACAAGCTCACTCTTCGTTACCGTAAATCCGGCCTTCTCCATCTTCATCGGTTCCTTGTCACCAGAAACGATTCCTACATAGTCGCATGCTGCAACATGCGCCGCATCTGCCATGCTGATGGTAAATGCCCCGGTCTTCTTAAAGTTTTTACACGTTCTGTGACTCGGCGAGAGACATACCGAGATTTCGTCTGCTTCGCTGATGCCGCCCCATGCCGCATTCATCGCATCTGCGGTTCCGTTTTCATCATAAGTTGCAATAATCCACACCGGCTGAGGTGTGCTAAACGGTTTTACACCAAAATTTTTTCTGCTCATACGTATTTCCTCCCAATACACTCATAATACCATAAGATATAAAGAAAGTGAAATCATATTTTTTCATGAATTATACTCGGCAATCATAACAAAAACAATTACAAACTGCTCACACGGTCCCGATATGATTCTCAATAACAGAAAGTGACCGCATTACCGGCGATAGCTTCACGCTAACCCCAAAATGCGGTCACTCACAAAATCCATTACCATCTAACCTTCCACCGCTCACGAAGCGTATCAATTTCTTCGGCGTGAGCGGTTTTTATTTTTTTATGCAAGTTTCACCTTCACAACGTTCCTTCAGATATTTTTCAAACAAAGCCTCAACGGTAGGAATCTCCGCCCAGTCATTGGTCCATGCAGAGAGATATGCGGCATTTGAAATAGAAAGGGAATTCAGGCCTTCCTCTCCGCGTGCTATCATATCCGTGCCATTCAGAATCGACTGTGCAAATGCCTCTAACACCTGGGGATGTCCCTCCGGTTCCGGCGCCGTAAACTCTTCATAGGTATTTTCAGGAGTAACAAATCCCTCTTTTGCAGTAAAACAAAATTCTCTTTCCGGAACTGCCAGCTTCCACCAGCAGAGTTTTCCGTGTTCCACTACAATTTTTCCCTTATCACCGGTAATTTCAAGACGGTTTGTACCGCAAGCATCCCCTGTTGTTGTCATAAAGGCAGCGGTTGCCCCATTTTCGTACTCACCGAAGATTGTTACATCGTCCTCCACATCGATCTTGTGGTATTTGCCAAAATCACAAAATGCGCGAACTCTCTTCGGCATACCGAAAATCCACTGCCAAAGGTCAAGGTTATGCGGAGCCTGATTCAGCAATACGCCGCCGCCCTCGCCGCTCCAGGTTGCTCTCCAGCTTCCCGAATTGTAGTAAGCCTGTGTGCGGTACCAATTCGTAATAATCCACACCATTCTTTTGAGCTCTCCGAGCTCGCCGCTCTGTACGATTTCACGTGCCTTTGCATACATAGGATTCGTACGCTGGTTAAACATAATTCCGAACTTAACCCCGGACTTTTCAGCCGCCTCATTCATCTCGCGAACCTGTCTTGCGTAAACACCGGCCGGTTTTTCTGTCAGAACGTGAATATTACGTTTGAAGCATTCTATTGCAATCGTCGGATGATCGTAATGCGGTACGGCAATAAGCACCGCCTCAACCATTCCGCTGTCAAGCATCTCAATATAATCAGTAAAACGGGCAACTTCCGGATGTTCCTTTGCCTTTTCGAGTTTCTCCGGGTTCACATCACATACCGCTGCGATTTCGACAGACGGGCATTTCCCTCCGAATACATTATAAAAATGACCGCTTCCCATGTTTCCCAAACCAACAATCCCAAGTTTTACTTTTTTCATCGTGTCTCACCTCACATAATTTCTTTCAGTGCAGCTACTGCTGCATCGAATGCTGCTCTTGAAGTCGGGTAACAATATTTCATTTTTGTTTTCTCTTCCGTCTCCAACTTATCAAAACCATCAAAAACCGACAAATGCGGTTCCAGTGTCAAAACCTTCCCCTTGTAGTTTTCAAGAAGATATTTGAGATTTCCGACTCCTTTTCCTGCCGGAACAACCGAACCATCCGGCAATGCGTCCTTAATGTGCATATACTCAACATAAGGCTCCAGCATCTTCCATGCATCCACGGTATCCTGTCCGCACTGGACAAAGTTAGCAGGATCAAATACTGCTCGAAGCTCCGGAAATGTCTTATGGATATCGAAACAATCCTTTGCGATATCCCCGTAGATTCCTTTTTCATTTTCATGACAAAGAACGATTCCGCTTCCCTTCGCTGCCAGAATAAACTGTTCCAGACGTTTCATAACCGCGTCCCGATACTGTTCTTTGCTGTCTGACGGAACATAGAAGCTGAACAGTCGAATATTCTTGGCTCCAAGGATGTCTGCAAGCTCGAGTCCCCGCTTAAATTTATCAAGATGAGCTTCAAAATCATCCGTTATCCCAATCTTGCCATAAGGAGAACCAAGTGACCAAACCGCAAGTCCTGCGTCAGCAAGCTGTTTGCGAACTTCCTTGGCCTTATCTTTGGTAATATCCGAAATGTTTTCCCCATCTACACCTCGTATTTCAAGGTAATCAATCCCATTTTCGGACATTGCCTTAATTTGTTCGGAAAGCCTTCCGTCTGCTTCGTCGGCAAAAGCTGCTAATTTTAATTCCATAAGTACCCCTCCTTTTTTTGTTAATCTAATTCTATCATGAATGCATTTGCATTCATATTGTTAAATTACGCATTATATATTGTATTTTCGTTCATATCATGGTAAGGTTATTATAACATAATGAAAAGGAACAGGTAATTAACATGCTGAATGAATACCGCTTCGGTGATATTTATATAAGACACGCGATTGATGATTGTCCGAATGACAGTCCTTTCACCATGCATATCCATGAACAGTGTGAGATTTATATTTTTATTTCCGGAAATGTTGAATATTTGGTTGAGGGTTCAAAATATCCACTCGAGGAAAACAGCCTAATGATTATGCGTCCTTTGGAGGTGCATAAGCCCAAAATCATCGGCAAAGAAAGATACGAGCGTTATGCGATTAATTTTCCTATTGATTTTTTCGCAGATCTTGACCCCAAATCCAGACTTCTAAAAGCATTTACCGAGCGTCCTTTGGGCAAAAACAATATGCTTGACAGCTCCGTTATCGATATGGATCTGATTCGTAAGCTTTGCACGCAAATGTTTCAGGATTATCGCGACGATTACGACAGACTTATTAGAATAAAGTCCACTATCCTTATGATACTTGATATGATATACCTTGCACTGGACAAACAGGAAAAAACCGAATACAAACCACGCAGTACCACCGAACGCATCGTTGCTTATGTGAACAACCACATCTTTGAACAGATATCCGTACCGGAACTTGCAAAACATTTTTATTTAAGTCCTTCACAATTCAATCGCATTTTCAGACAGGCAACCGGCGCATCCCCATGGGAATATATAACCAAAAAACGTCTTACTGCCGCAAAAGAAAAAATCCACAGCGGTTCTTTGGCTCAAAATGCCTCTGAAAGCTGTGGATTCCGGGATTATTCTTCATTTTACAGAGCATACACAAAGTATTTCGGATGTGCCCCGACAGACAATTAGCTTCAGTAATCATCTACAATAAAAAGAACCTTGAGAGGGAACTTCAGAACGAGAGCTGACAGCACAACAGGCAACAAAGCAAGACTAAACGGAGGGAAAAAGAAATTTAATGAAAATGAGATAGAAAGATAAGTGTAATTGTGGTATTCTATTAGAAATACAAATCGGAATTTGGAGGTTAAGTATGAGATTAGACGGGTTTGGATTATTCGTAAACGATATGACAAAAATGATACATTTTTATCGTGATGTGCTTGGCTTTGAAATAAAAGAAAACGAAGATGCAGTGAATGTATATCTTATAAAAGACGATACGCTGTTTATGCTATACGGCAGAGAAAACTTTGAAAAAATGACAAGCAGGAAATACGAATATGTAAAAGGTTTGAACGCCCATTTTGAAATTGCTCTTTATGTCGATACCTTTGACGAAGTTGACAAGACCTTTGCTGATGCTGTTTCAAAAGGAGCTACACCTGTTTTAGAGCCTACAACTGAACCTTGGGGACAGAGGACTTGTTATATGTCCGATCCAGAGGGCAATTTGATTGAAATAGGCTCTTGGAACAAGCCTTTTCGCAGTTGGTCAGATAAGGATATGTAAGGTAAATTCATATTTAGAGATATTGCGAGGTATATTGAAATGATCGGAACATGTTCAAGATGTGGAAATCACGAATGGGATAAAGCGGTTGAAGGTACGGAGGTGATTTGTCCGAAATGTGGAAACAGATGGAAATTTCAAAAGCTTCCTATTTTTTTCCTGACCGGATGCAGCGGTGTAGGAAAAACGACGACAGGCATTGAATTGCAGAGGCTGACAAAAGAGTATGTGATTCTTGATGCAGATATGTTTTATAACGTAATGCATCCACAGAATGAAAAAGAGAATTATGATATGGTAGAGCAGATTTTTAGCCTGTCTAAAAATATCAGCCAGTCTGGAAAGATGACTGTCTGGACAATGGCTGGTAATATAGACAAGTTGCCTAACACCTATGGTTCGCATTTTTTTGAAAAAATAAATGTACTTGCATTAACTGCGACATCAGAAGAATTAAGAAGGCGAATGGAAGAAGGACGCAGAATCGAAGATAAGGACTGGATTCAAAGTTCATTAGATTATAATAATTATTTTAGAACGCATAATACAATTGGAAATACAAAATTTGAAAGCTTGGACTGCACGAATAATCCACCCACTCAGGTCGCAGAGAAGGTACTTAAGTGGGTAAAAAGATGTTGTAATACAAAATAATTCTTTGAAATTATTTGTAACAATTATTTTTTCAGGCAATCAAGGGGATTGACAAATTCAGAGGTAACTGCAAAATTCTTATTTGTCTAAACAACCATTACCACAATCATAACGGAATAAGTAACACAGCGTCAGAGCGTATAGAAAATAATCTATATGCTCTATTTTTTTATAAAGGAGCAGAGAATATGACAGAAACAAAAAACGAACAGAACACACCAAGTTTCAAGCGTAAGTTAGGAAACACCACCACTTTGCAACTCTTATCAGAAGTCAAGCTTTTACGAGGTCGCGACAACTCGCGCCAAACACACAAAAAAACGCCAGAGGAATGCAAGCATTCCCTGACGTATATTTTCTTGACACTACCAAAACAAAAAAGAAAAAAAAGCACTCGTATCATAATATAACTTATTTTGTTTTTGTCAACGTTTTCAAAGTATTATTAGTCCGATCGAACAACCATATGCTTGCTTGCATATCGGCCATGACTATCATATTATCCTCAACTTCAATCCCACGTGAAGTATCAATTTTTTCGGATAAAGTCACTTGATTCAACTCACCATTATCATTCATCCACCACAGAATACTTTTTGTATGGTTGGAATTAGATGCAACCCCATATAAAATCCCATTACTTACAGCGAACCGTGTGCTATCTACGCTAACATGTTCAACTGTCGTTATCATAATAAGATTACCATCATCGTACTTATAATAGGTCGCACCATCATATACTTGACTCTCATTTCCTTCACCCCGTGCAGGATCCTCTCTTTGTGTTGAAACAGCAAAGTAAATGGTATTGTCTGCTTCCCGCACTGAAGTAATATTCCCGTCAATTATTTTTTCCGGCGTACTACTTGTAAAGTGAATCAAGAATAAGCCTTCATTTGTTCCATAAAAAACGCCATCTGTTGTAACACCGAAAGGGTACTCTACTGCATCATCGAAAGAAAACAGAATTTTTTTCTCTGAAGAACTGTAGTTCCATGACACTATTTTCTCCCATTCGATATAATAGCAACAGTCTTCCACGATTCCAATCAGCTCAACAATAGTTGATTCAGGTGCTGTCCCTTTCTCAACAAAGGATCCCTCTGACAATACGAATATTTTACCGCTTTCGATAAGATATATTTTACCATCGATTTGAAAAACACTCCCTTTTAACTCCGTTTTGACTGGTTCGCCAGATGCATTTTCAACACAAAAAGACGTACCATTTTCATCTTGATAGTATATATCGTTGGCATAAATACTTAGATGATGTACTTCATTCGGATTGGATTGTTTATTCTGACATGCCGTCAGTACTACAATAGCAAATAAAAGTAGAATTAATCTTTTCATAGGCTCCTTTACCTCTTAGTTGGCGCCGGTGTCGGTACTGGTGGCGCATTTACACCACTTTCAGCAAATATCTCGAGGACGCTAATATAGTTGATACCCAGGCTGTAATTTACATATCTGAGTCCATAATCCCATTGATCAAAAATCTGTATATACTTGCTTTGCCAACCCGTAGAATGAACAAACGTAATATATCCCGTACCCAGAACAAAATGATTGTGATAGATTTGTGAATCATCAAGATATACTATGGCAACAGCTGGAGAACTTATTACGGCTGTTGAAGTTACATTTCTGGTTTTGTAAGTATCATTGATGCATGTTTTTATTTGGGACCATGATGCTTGAGCGTATGTATATCCCACTGCACTGGAATAGCCATATTTTTTCAGCAGCTTTACAGTGGCATCCTTGCACTTCCAGCAAGGTAGCCCCCAAGATTCACCAAAAAACAATCCACATTTATCAAGTACATCATTAAAAGCAGTTGCAATACCAGAATTGGTGTTGTGGTCTATCGTTATTTTTGAAAAACCCAACGATTTGAAAAGAAGCACTGAGTTCAACACTGCACTAGGTCCACAATGACTACTAATGTTTTTTTTGTATTTTTCAGAATATGCGTCTTTGATTTTGCTCATCGACTTCATATAATGCGATGAAACATAGGACGAGTCATTTCTTAATCGACTTTCTGAAATTCTTTGGTAGCCTACTTCTTTTGCGTAGATGGTGCTTTTATCTAACGTCTTTTGATATTCATAGTATTGAACGTCACTTTTTCCGAAATCATTCGCAAGGCAATCAGCGATGATTTCGGAGTCGATTTTTTCAATGTTTTCACCATCATATGCCCAAAATTGTCCATCTTTCTGAATGAAATATGTATATCCTCCAACATAAATCAAACGGAAGCTGTCGTTTTCGAACCAATCTGCAGAAGGGCAGAATGCAGGGAGTCCCGAACCAAACTCCATTAAATACGCTTCTTGTGAGTCTACTTGATTACTTACAATAGCATAACTACAGGCTTCATCGCCTTCAAAATACACAAGAAGATAAGCCACTAACTGTTGTTGCATAGAATAAATGGGCACAACCTGATACATATCGCTAATATGAACATATTGTCTAATTACATTTTCATCTAACAATCCATCAGCAACATCAAGTGTTCTTATTTCTGATAAGCTTATATCAAGAACATCAAACGTTTTCTCCTTGTTAGAGAAAAACCCTGTGCTGATTACCCCATATGCTGGGATATCACAATTGTAAGTCCTTCCACAAAAACAAACACCATCTGAACAAACATTTTTTTGGAAATCCCATAATTCAAACGACTCATTTACCCCCAAAAGATTTATTGTCCAGCCGTAAAACGGTTCTGATGTCTTGTTTTCTATTGTGAGCCTTCCACTACATCCATCATCCCATTGGCTATCATAAATGACAGTTATAGCATAATCATTCGTTGAAACCAAGCACTGTGCAATTGGCATGTCATAAACAGAAGGGCGTACATACCCATATCCCTTTTTCACAATCATCGAGAATGATACTTCGCCACCAACGGGAATACGTCCATTATACTCATTATGTCGAACAAGCCATAGGTCATCTACATTTGAACAAACATATGCATCCCAAATATCTGCTATACTTCCTGACATTGAAAAGGACACCGCCCAATTGTCAATTGGCGATACCCCAGTATTGCGAATGTGCACACATAACTGCTCATAATCATTCCAAGAAGCAATCAAATCACAAACAACGTCGAAGCATTGTAGTTCATCTCTTTCATCCGTCGAAATTAAAATCCCTCGATTATTTTCAGTGTTAATTGAGTCCATTATATCGCTTTTTGCGGATACCACAGAAAATGATTCTGTAATAATACAAACAACTATAAGGAAGAATGAAGTGACTCGAAGCACAAATTTGTTTGATATTGACATAAAAAACCTCCCTCGCTCCCTCATTTAGTAGAATTCCGACTAATCGCGTAATCTGTGAAAATATATTATATAAACTATTTGTAAATTATTCAATACCAATTTCGAAGAAAGTACGAATAATAAATGTTAGTAGATGCGATTAATAGGATTTAACGTAAAAAGGACATTCCCAGATTTCTCTGAAAATGTCCTATACATATCATTGATACATTTGTTGCATTTCTGTTGTATATGTGTTGCATACGAAGTAATTTCCAACCCATCTAGCAACATTCCACAACTTCTGTAACCCTTGTATATCGGGCTTTTCTTGATATTCTCGTTTGCGCGAACTTATCGCTTGCTGAACTGAGGTGCACGACGAGCTGCCTTCAAGCCGTACTTCTTTCTTTCCTTCATACGAGGATCTCTGGTAAGGAAGCCTGCCTTCTTCAATGCAGGACGGTTCTCGATGTCTGCCTTGCAAAGTGCTCTTGCGATACCGTGACGGATTGCGCCGGCCTGGCCGGAGAATCCACCTCCGCGTACGGTTACGATTACATCGTACTTATCAGCGTTCTCAGTCAATGCAAGAGGCTGACGAACGATAACCTTAAGGGTCTCAAGACCAAAATAGTTCTCGATATCTCTCTTATTTACAGTAATGGTTCCTTTGCCGGGAAGCAGGTAAACGCGTGCAACGCTGCTCTTACGTCTGCCGGTACCGTAAAACTTAGCTGCTTTAGCCATAATGATTATCTCCTTTCCGTTCTAAATTAAAATGTTAAAGTTTCAGGAGACTGAGCCTTATGCGGATGCTCCGGTCCTGCGTATACGTGAAGCTTGGTGATCATGCTTCTGCCAAGGGGTCCCTTCGGGAGCATACCCTTAATTGCCAGCTTCATAACATCTTCCGGCTTCTTAGCGAGCATCTCTTTCAGAGTGGTCTCTCTCATTCCGCCCGGATAATCAGAATGCTTGTAATAAATCTTCTGCTCCATCTTCTTTCCGGTAACCTTAACCTTGTCTGCATTTACAACAATAACATAATCACCGGTGTCAATGTGCGGCGTGAATGTAGGCTTGTTCTTACCTCTAAGAACGGAAGCAATTCCGGATGCAAGACGACCAAGAGTCTGTCCCTCTGCATCTACGACATACCACTTTCTCTCTACACCAGCTGTAGCTGCCATATAACTCTTCATGGGGTTTACCTCCTATAATGATTCTTTTTCTTTTGCTGTCCGAAAACAGCCACTTTCCGCATTATACAGGGAAAGAAGTGTGCTGTCAACAATATTTTTATTTTTTTCTTTATCTTGATGTAATTTTATCATGCTTTACATTGCTTTATTTCATCATTCCCGTATCTTTTAATTTTTTCACTAACATCCTGCGCGCACGTTCCGAAGCAAAGGCACAAATGTTTCCGCCTGCCCGCCGATTTCAGTCCTCATATCGAATATAGCAGAGGCGCAGTCCCTTAGCGGGCGCGGTATGTCCGGCCTTCTGTCGATCCATCGCCTCGATAATTGCCGGAATATCCTCCGGATTCTTCTCCCCCAGCCCGACCTGAATCAGGGTTCCCGCAATAATACGAACCATATTGTAGAGGAACCCGTTGCCGACCACGCGAATCACAATCTCCTGTTCCCTGTCACAAACCGTCAGTGAATAAATGGTTCGCACCTTATCCCGCACCGGCGTCCCTGTCTGGCAAAAGCTCGTAAAATCGTGACTTCCTTCCACGTACACGGCCGCAGCCTGCATCCTTGCCACATCCGGCTTTTTGCGCAAATGGTGCGCGTACAGGCGCTCCATCGGCATAGCAAATTCACCACAGGTGATATGATATTCATAGCATTTGCTGTGACAGTCATAACGCGGGTGAAAATCCCCGGCAACCTGACGAGACTCCACCACCCGAATATCCTCCGGGAGGTACGCATTTACCGCATAACTGATTTTTTCAGCAGGAATCGGATGTTCGGTATCAAATACCGCCACATTCCCGAGCGCATGTACTCCCGCATCCGTGCGGCTTGCACCAATCAAAGCTACCGGCTCGTGAAGAAGCGACGAAAGGGCATCCGTAAGCACACCCTCGACCGTCGCAGCATTTGGCTGAATCTGCCAGCCGGAGTAACGTGTCCCGTCATATGCAATTGTCATTTTGATGCGCTTCATGATGCACCTCCACTCATGATACCCGCTCTACAGCCATCTGCGAAGCAGAAGAATAACGGCGAGATATATCAGCAGGCACGCAAATGCCGCATAATCTCTTCCTTTGTACCGCAAAGGCTTCATCTTCGTTCTCCCCTCGCTACCACGGTAGCATCTCGCCTCCATGGCCTGTGCAAGATCAAACGCCCGGTGAAATGCGGACACAATCAGCGGAATAAATATCGGTAGCATTGCCTTTGCGCGTTTCATCAGATTTCCCGTCTCAAAATCGGCTCCTCTCGCCTGCTGCGCCTTGATAATCTTATCCGCCTCCTCCATGAGAATCGGAATAAAGCGAAGTGCAATCGACATCATCATTGCAAGATCATGCACAGGTACTTTCAGGAATTTCAACGGCGCCAATACCGATTCGATACCGTCCGTCAACCGGTTCGGCGTTGTGGTAAAGGTCATAAGTGACGAACCAAGCACAAGCAGAATCAAACGGATTCCCATGAATCCGCCCCGGTACAGGCCTTCCTTCGTAATTCGGAAAATCCAGAATCGCGCAAGCACCGTTCCCGGCGTCAGGAAGATGCTAAACACTACCGTAAACATCAACAAAATCAGAACCGGACGCAATCCTCGCAGAATATACCGAAGCGGTACCCTCGAAAGAAGCACCACCCCTCCGAACAAGGCGATTGCCGCCGCAAATCCCGGAAAACGGTCAAAGAGGAACAAGCTGACAAGGTACACAAGAGTGCCGATAATCTTGACGCGCGGGTCCAGACGGTGGATTACCGACTGTACCGGATAATACTGTCCGATGGTGATATCGCGTAGCATTTTGCTCCTCCTTTTCTACATCTTATCCCTCCAGAAGCTTTCGCAGCTCCGCTGCCGCCTCCTCGGTTGTCATTCGGTCTGTTCGTACCGGAAGCCCCCTGCGGGCAAGCTCCTGCAAAAGGCCGGTTACCTCCGGTACAAGAAGCCCGACATTTTGCAGCTCCTCCCCTTTGGCAAATACCTCCCGCGGTGCGCCCTCCATAGCAAGTCTTCCATGGTGCATCACCACAAGGTGATTGGCATATCGTGCCACATCCTCCATATTGTGTGAAACCAGAAGGATTGTCATCCCGGTTGCTTTGCGAATCTCCTCAATCCGGCGAAGAATCTCCTGATGTCCTTTCGGATCCAGCCCGGCCGTAGGTTCGTCAAGAATCAGCACCCCGGGCTTCATTGCGAGTACCCCGGCAATCGCAACGCGCCGTTTCTGTCCTCCCGAAAGCTCCAGCGGTGAATTTTCCCACAGTTCCCTCGACACGCCTACCAGCTGCAGGGCTTCCTCTGCGCGCGCATGTACTTCCTCATCCGAAAGCTCCAGGTTCTTCGGTCCGAAGCATACATCCTCGAAAACCGTAGATTCAAACAGCTGATATTCCGGATACTGAAACACCAGCCCGACCTGACCGCGAAGCCATTTCCTCGAAAATCCTTCCTCGAAAATGTCCTTCCCCCGGTAACGTACCGTCCCGGCCGTCGGCTTCTCGAGGCCGTTAAACAGCTGAATCATCGTAGATTTGCCGGAGCCGGTGTGACCGATAATCCCGACAAATTCGCCCTCGCGTATTTTCAAATTCACATCGCTTAACGCTTTCATCTCGTACGCAGTCCCCGGAGAGTAGCTGTAGGACACGCCGGAAAGCTCCAGAATCGTTTTTTCTGCTGTTTTTGCAGTTCTGCCCGGACTTGTGCTATTGCTGCCGTTTGTAAACTCTACAGGCATTTGAGAGTCTTTTTCAAAGGATACAGTCTTCTGACAAAGCTTCGTAAACGCTTGTACAAATTCCTCGCGATTCAGGATTCCTTTCGGAATGTCAAATCCGTTTGTACGCAAAATCTCTGCCAACTCTTCTTCCACCGGTACGGTAAGACCAAGCTGCCTCATTTCCCTGCCATGGGAAAATATCTCGCGGGGCGTTCCCTGCATTACCAGTTGTCCCTGACTCATAACAAAGACCCGGTCTGCGTTGACGACTTCATTCATGTAATGCGTAATCAGAATGACGGTGATTCCCTCATTCCGATTCAGTTCCCATGCCGTCCGAAGAACCTCTTCTCTCCCCTTGGGGTCAAGCATGGCTGTCGGCTCGTCCAGTAAAATGCAATCCGGACGCATCGCCAACACACCAGCCACCGCTACGCGCTGTTTCTGTCCACCGGAAAGCTTGTTGGGCGAATGCTTGCGATAAGCATACATTCCCACCTTTTTCAAGGCATCCTCCACTCTTATCCGGATATCTTCCGTCGGAATCCCCAGATTTTCAGGGCCGAATCCGACATCCTCCTCGACGACGGTAGCAACAATCTGGTTGTCCGGATTCTGAAATACCATGCCTGCGGATTTGCGAATCTCCCACAAATTCTTCTCCGCCTTCGTTTCCAAATCACAAACCAGAACTTCGCCGCTTGTCGGCAGCAGAAGTGCATTCAAATGCTTGGCAAAGGTGGACTTGCCGGAGCCATTGTGACCGAGAATCGCAATAAATTCTCCTCTATTCACTTCCATGGACACGCCCTTTAAGGCCTGTTCCGTACCAATCACATCACCGTTCTCGTCCCGCTTCTGATATTCGTGGACAAGTTCGTTGGTTTTTATAATGCTCATAGCCGTCCTCCTTTCCTTATATTTTACAAAGAGTTTCGCTCGCGAAACTCTCGCGTCTGGCGCGTGCCGATTTATCGGC
>DLOO01000084.1:0-2957 GCA_002479645.1 Lachnoclostridium sp. UBA7482
GGCAGTTCTTCATCAGCTCCGCATTCTTTCAGGATGGCATTCGGCAGGGAATGGAGCAGGGAATGAAACAGGGCATGGAACGAGGCATCAAGACCGGAATTGAGCAAGGCATGGAGCAGGGAATCAAGACCGGAATTGAGCAAGGCATGGAGCAAGGCATGGAACAGACACTATTTTCCCAGGCTCAGAAGAAGCTTCAAAAAGGAAAAACCATCGCTCAGATTGCAGACGAATTGGAGGTAGAGCCTGCGGAGATTGAAAGGATTCTCAGAGAGCATAGTGTAAAATAGTTTCCTCAGATATGGGATGAAAGAAAAGGCAGCAGTCCGATTGGATTTGCTGCCTTTTGCGTATTATTTCACATAAGCAAGAGGTATTCTGCCCCTTTGGTTTGCCGTGATGGCTGTCATCTCACCTGTCAAAGAGTTTCACGCGTGAAACTCCCTCGTCGGTCTTATTTTACCATTCCTCATCATAGTATATGTACGTGAAATATCCGGGCCGACTTTCCTCCGGCTCATCAATACGGGCATATTCTCCGTCGATAAAATACTCGCTATATGTCGTTCCACCTTGACCGCAAAGATTATCGCATCCTATAAACACTTCCTATGCGTCATTATTTTCAATATCGACCTCCCACGAATTCAACATATAGATCGTCCTAAGCTCACTACAATATGCGAACATATAATCCATTGCCATTTCTTCATTGACGCCAAAATTTTCTACGGAGCGTTTTTATTCAATAGGAAATTCCTTTGAATTTCCTATCGAACAAAACCAGGGTGATATCCCTCCATAGGACATCACCCCGCATAAAAACTTTAAGAAATATCTATCTCCGGCGGTACGTCAATCTCTTCCCCGACATACTTGCCGTTCTTCCTGCGCTGCTTTACACACTCCGTCAGCAGATACTCAATCTGCCCGTTCACGGAGCGAAAATCATCCTCCGCCCACGCGGCAATGGCATTGTATAATTTTTCCGAAAGGCGCAAGGGTACTTGTTTCTTTTCAGCCACTAATACAGGCTGCCGGAATTCACAACCGGCTGTGCATCATGGTTGCCGCAAAGAACTACGAGAAGATTGGAAACCATAGCGGCTTTGCGTTCTTCATCGAGTTCTACCATTTTCTTTTCGTTGAGACGCTCAAGCGCCATCTCTACCATACCGACAGCGCCGTCAACGATCATCTTTCTTGCATCGATGATTGCCGATGCCTGCTGACGCTGTAACATTACCGAGGCAATCTCCGGAGAGTATGCGAGATAGGTAATTCTAGCCTCAAGAATCTCCAGGCCTGCATCCTCAACCTTGCTCTGAATCTCCTGCTTGATTCGCTCTGCCACAACCTCTGCGGAACCGCGAAGGCTGCCCTCGTCGGCTACGCCGTCACCGGTTGTATCGACATTGCTCGCCACATCGTAAGGGTAAATGCGAACAATGTTTCGCAGCGCGCTGTCACACTGCAGGGAAAGATACTCTTTGTAGTTGTCAACGTTAAATACTGCCTTCGCCGTGTCGGTAACTCTCCAGATAACGGCAATCGCAATCTCCACCGGATTGCCGAGGCAATCGTTGATTTTCTGACGACCGTTGCTGAGCGTCATAGCCTTCAGAGAATTTTTTTTGTCGACAATCCCACCGGTAAGATTCACACCAAGTTCGGCGTTCAGACCCTGTGAAGGCTTCTGAACAACCTCGCCGCTCTGTGCAAGCTTGGTCTTCGCTGCAGGGTTCACTGCGGTACAAAAAGGATTCACAGCGTAGAAACCGGCTTCACGAATCGTTCCTTTATATTTACCGAACAGCGTAAGCACCAATGCTTCCTGCGGCTTTAAGATGCGCAGACCGAGAAGCGGAATCCAGCCGAAGATAAGGTACAAAAGTCCGGGAACAAATAAAATCGCTCCAAGCGGAGAAGAATCCAGCCAATTTCCGCCGACAATCATACAGGCAATTGCTGCGATGATTCCGACAAAATACCCCAATAACGCTGCCATACCGTTCTTCCTGGTTGTGTACAGAATTTCTTTCATGTTGTTGTCCATAATGACCTCCCATTTTGACAGATGCAGGCAGCAGGTTTCCACGACGGAAACCGCTTGTCTGCCGTGCGCATCTGTATGATATCAAAATGATATCATTTTATATATGGTTTGTCAAGACCCTTATGCAATTTTTTTTGCCGCGCTTTGACTGATGTTATGCTCTGCGCGCCTCAAGACCCTTCACGCCGACGTCAATCCGAATCGTGTCCCCCGGCGATACCTGATTTTCCAAAATCAGCCGAGCCGACAGCGTCTCGACATTCTTCTGTAGATATCTCTTTAGCGGTCTTGCTCCGTAAACCGGGTCATAGGCAGCGTCTACCGCATAACCAACGGCTGCATCCGTAAGCTCCACACGAATCTGACGATCCGCAAGACGCTTATTGAGACCGGCAAGCAGCAAGTCAATAATGCCGCGGATGTTATCCTTCGTTAACGGTTTGAACAAAATCGTCTCATCCAGACGGTTCAAAAATTCCGGTCGGAAGCTTGCACGCAATATCTTCATAACCGCATCCTCACACTCCGTGGAAATGCTCCCATCCGGTTCGATACCGTTTAACAGATACTCCGAGCCAAGGTTCGACGTCAGAATCAGAATCGTGTTCTTGAAGTCCACGGTACGTCCCTGTGAATCGGTAATTCGCCCGTCGTCCAGCACCTGCAAAAGAACGTTAAATACATCGGGATGAGCCTTTTCTACTTCGTCAAAAAGAATAACGGAGTACGGTCGTCTGCGCACTGCCTCCGTCAGCTGACCGCCCTCGTCGTAGCCGACGTATCCGGGAGGAGCCCCGATCAGTCTCGCAACAGAATGCTTCTCCATATACTCGCTCATATCAAGGCGGATAATGCTGTGCTCATCATCGAACAGCGCTTCGGCAAGAGCCTTTGCAAGCTC
>DLOO01000084.1:2972-12410 GCA_002479645.1 Lachnoclostridium sp. UBA7482
AACCTATCGGACGATTCGGGTCCTGAATGCCTGCCTTAGAGCGCAGAATGGCGTCCGTCACCTTCTCCACCGCCTCATTCTGTCCTACTACACGATGGTGAAGAATCTCCGCGAGACGCAGGGTCTTATTGCGCTCTCCCTCGGTCAGTTTGGACACCGGAATACCGGTCCAGCGGGATACGATTCGGGCAATTTCATCCTCGTCAACCGTCTCGTGTACCATCGAATGTCCCTTGCTCCTTAAGGACTCCTCGGCTTCTTCAATTTGTCCGGTCAGTTCCGGCAGCCTGCCGTATTTTAACTCGGCTGCACGATTCAGGTCATAATTACGCTCCGCCGTCTGAATATCACGGCTGCACTGCTCCAGTTCCTCCTTCAGAACACGTACTTTCTCAATATCAGCCTTTTCATTATCCCACTGTGCCTTGCTTGCGGCAAATGCTTCCTTCGCCTCGGCAAGCTCCTTCGTCAGCTCCGTCAACCGTTCCCTTGAAAGCGAATCCTCTTCCTTCCTGAGCGCTGCCTCTTCAATCTCCAGCTGCATGATTCGGCGTTTCGCATCGTCAAGCTCCATCGGCATGGAATCCAGCTCCGTCTTAATCAGCGCGCAGCCTTCGTCCACAAGGTCAATCGCCTTATCCGGCAGGAATCGATCCGAAATATATCGGTTGGAAAGCACCGCTGCCGCCACCAGCGCATTGTCGCTGATCTTAACGCCGTGGAAAACCTCATAACGCTCCTTCAAGCCCCGCAGGATGGAAATTGTGTCCTCTACCGTCGGTTCCGCCACAAGCNNTTAGGCTGGAAACGACGTTCGAGAGCCGCATCCTTCTCCACATACTGCCGGTACTCCTTTAATGTCGTTGCACCGATACAATGCAGCTCCCCGCGCGCTAACATCGGCTTTAACATATTGCCCGCGTCCAGTGCGCCATCCGTCTTACCCGCACCGACAATCGTATGCAGCTCGTCGATAAACAGAATAATTCTGCCTTCGCTCTTCTTCACCTCGTCAAGCACGGCTTTAAGTCGTTCCTCAAATTCCCCGCGGTACTTTGCGCCTGCCACAAGAGCTCCCATATCAAGTGCAAATACGCTCTTATCCAGCAAGCCCTCCGGAACATCGCCCGCCACAATTCGCTGTGCCAGTCCCTCGATCACCGCCGTCTTGCCAACGCCGGGTTCCCCGATCAACACCGGATTGTTCTTCGTTTTTCTGGACAAAATGCGGATGACATTCCGAATCTCCCCGTCACGTCCGATGACCGGGTCCAGCTTCTGTGCCCGCGCACGCTCCACAAGGTCAACCCCGTACTTATTCAACGTATCGTAGGTTGCCTCAGGATTGTCCGTATGAACCTGCTGATTGCCGCGCACCTCCGAGAGCGCCTGCAAAAACAGTTCTGCCGTAATACCAAACTCACGGAACACCCCGCCGAGTTCACGCCCCGGGTTCTTCAACATGCAAAGGAACAGATGCTCCACGCTGACATAGGAGTCACCCATGCGCTTTGCCTCATCCTCCGCATAAATCAAAATCCTGTTCAGTTCCTGCCCGATACGCAGTTCTCCGCCCTGCACCTTCGGCAGACGCTCAAGCACGCCTCGAACCTGTGCGGTAAATACCGGCACATTGATATTCATCTTCTCAAACAGCTTCGGGATCAAGCCCTCGCCGTCCGACAAAAGCGCATAGAGCAAATGCTCGGGCCGAAGCTCCTGATTGCCGAAATCGTAAGCCGCCTTTTCACAGCCCTGAACCGCTTCCATTGATTTCTGCGTAAATTTGTTAATGTTCATAACCGCCTCCAATCCGCCGCCTCCGTGCTCCCGGCACCTGCGGCCTGCTTCTCGTCTCACACTGTTTTTTCATCTTGTTCTATTACATCTATAACAATATCACTTTTTTTTACACATGTCAACCTATTCTTTTTCTTGCATCTGTCTGTCATATCAGTTAAAATCACCCTATAACTATTAAGAAGAATGTTTTGAGGAAAACATATGAAAACAGCATTTTATAAAAATACATATCGGGAAATCTTCGGATCGCTTTCCCGTTTTCTCTCGATTTTTACTATCGTAGCGCTTGGCGTCGCTTTCTTTACCGGAGTCAAAGCCGGCGCTCCGGATATGCGCATTTCCGCAGACAGCTATTATGACTCGCGCAATCTGATGGATTTCCGTCTGGTTTCCACGACAGGATTTACCGGGGATGACATTGCAAGGCTGCAAAGCTCCTTCCCGGACGCCACCGTTGAAGCCGGTTATACGCTTGACGTCCTAACCGTCGGCACCGGTGGCTCTCAGGTAGCAAGACTCTTTACAATCAACGGTTCTACAGATGTAGATTCAATAAATGAGTTACACCTTTTGGAGGGACGTCTTCCCGAAAAACCGGGCGAATGTATCGTTGACAGCGCCAAGTCCATCGGCGGTCGGTCCGCCAAACCCGGCGATACCATTTCCTTTACAACCGAAGGTGCGGTTCCGCTGTCGATGCAGCTGAAAAATGAGACCTACACCATTGTCGGAACCTTTACCTCGCCGCTTTATGTGGATCTGTCCTCGCGCGGCAATTCCCAAATCGGCAACGGCAGTGTTCACTCGATTGTCTACCTCTGCCGGGAAGAGTTTCTTTCTCCGGTTTATACCAACGTTTATCTGACATTCCCGGATCTCACGGATAAACTTTGCTACAGCGATGCTTACCGCGAGCTTCGCAGCATGTATCAGGAGAAACTCGGCGCGCTTGCGCCGGAGGGCTCTGCCTGGTATGTTTTCACGCGCGACGACAATCCGGGCTATACCGAGTATGGGGAAAATGCGGACCGTATCAACAATATCGCCAGGGTATTTCCGATTTTCTTTGTTCTGGTAGCGGCTCTCGTGTGCCTGACCACCATGTCCCGCATGGTGGAGGAACAGCGAACCCAGATCGGTACGCTCAAGGCTCTCGGATATTCTGCCCCGCAGATTGCATCCAAATACCTGATTTACGCACTTTCCGCAACCATTTTCGGCGCCGTCTTCGGCGTCCTGGTCGGCATGAAGGTATTTCCTTTTGTTATCATTACGGCATATTCCATGCTTTATGACATTCCGACCTTCAAAGCTCCGTACGACCTGAAGCTTTCGCTGATTACCATTGCGGTTGCTGCCGTTGTCGTTACGATTACCGTCCTCTCGTCCTGCATGGCGGTGNNGGCTTCGGGAACAGCCAGCGCAGCTGATGCGGCCGAAGGCTCCGAAGAACGGCAAGCGAATCTGGCTCGAACACGTCGCTCCCGTGTGGAAGCATTGTTCCTTTGCATGGAAGGTGACGCTTCGGAATATGTTCCGCTACAAGCGGCGTATGTTTATGACGGTCATCGGCATCTCGGGCTGTACCGCCCTGACGCTGACCGGATTTGCCCTTTACAACAGTATCAGCGATGTTGTCGCGCTGCAATATAACGAAATCAACGTCTACACCGGACTGGTTTCCTTCCGCGCAACTACCCCCGAGGAACAAGCCTCCCTGGAGGACGTCCTTGAGGCCAATGAGCTGAACTATCAATACATGTACGAGAAGGCATTTACCTTCAAATGCGGGGACGACCGTGCAGAGGCCTACCTGAGTGTTCCGGAGGACCCTTCCACTCTGGAGCGTTACCAGACGCTTCGTGTGCGCAAAACAAAAAAAGCCCTCGCGATTCCGGAAGGCGAGGTAATCATCAGTGAAAAGCTTGCCACGCTGCTCGGCGGCGTAAGGGTCGGCGATTCCATTACCATGCAGGTATCGGACGCCGAAACAAAGAAACTCAAGGTAGCGGGAATTTACGAAAATTATACGCAGCATTACGTTTATATGACGCCGACAACCTACCGGGATTTCTTTGGAAAGGACCCTGCATACAATCTGCTGTTTTTCTCCGGCGATGGTTTTGCCGAAGAGGCGAAGCAGGATGCATTTACCGAAAAGCTGATGCCGCTCTCCTGCGTACAGGGCGTGCGTTTCAACTCCAACATGTCGGAGACCTTCTCGAAAATGCTTGCCTCCCTGAATTACGTTATCGTCGTAATCATCGTCAGTGCAGGAATGCTCGCATTTGTCGTTCTTTTCAACCTGACGAATATCAATATTACCGAGCGAATCCGCGAAATCGCTACCATTAAGGTACTCGGTTTCTACGACGGTGAGGTGGATTCCTACATCTTCCGTGAAAACCTTCTGCTGACCATTCTCGGCGACTTTGTCGGGCTGGGTCTTGGCATTCTGCTCGCAAACTATATCATCCGCACAGCCGAAATCGATATGGTTATGTTCGGACGTTCCATCCATGGTCTGAGCTTTGTGCTGGCATTTGCCATGACACTTGTCTTCTCCATCATTGTCGCATTGTTCATGCACCGGCACCTGAGGAAGGTCAATATGGTTGAGGCGCTGAAATCTGTCGAGTAGGAACACTTTCCTGCAATGTACAAAAGCCCCGCCGCAGATGATATCATTTCCTATCATCCCTGACGGAGCCTTTGTACCTTACTCCAACGTTCTTGTAATATTGCGAAGCCAGATATACTTGCGGTAATGCATAAATACCGAAGGCATTTTCACGATTTCATCCAAATTGACGATACAGTAAACGACGGGCACCGGCCACCGGAAGACAAATGCGGCAAGTAAGCCAAACGGCACCGAGAAGCACCACATCGCAGCTACATTGTTAATCATGTCGAATTTGGAATCTCCTCCCGCACCGAAAATACCGTCCAACACGACATGGTTGATTGACTGCGCGCACACATTGAAGCCGCAGAATACCATCATAATTTTGAGGTAATATTCCGCAGTATCCGTCAGATCAACAAAATGAAGAATTACCGGTGTGGAAAGAATCAGAACCGTACCGGTAACCGCGCCGACAACAGCAGAAAGCTTCGTAAGGCGCGCCGCATATCCCTTGGCTTCCGAAAGGCGTCCCGCGCCAAGCAGGTTTCCCACCATAACGCCGGCGCCGCCGCCGACACCGAAAATCACGCAGGAAACCAGATTTTTCACAATACCGGTAATGGAATTTGCCGCCACGGCATCGCTGCCCATATGCCCCATAATAATCGAGTACAGCATATACGCAATGCCCCATACCAGAGACGCTCCGATAACCGGCGTGGTATACCGCATATAATCCTGCCTCAGAACCTTCTCCAGGCGGGCAAAGAAGTATTTCAGACGAAGCTTTACAGCACCGTGCACCTGCGTTTCAACAACAGTCAGAAGCAATTCCACTACACGGGAAATCACAGTTGCAAGCGCCGCGCCCTTGATTCCGAGCGCAGGAAGACCAAGCAGTCCGAAGATGAAAATTCCGTTCAAAAGAATATTCAAAACCACCGCAAGGGAACTGATTGCCGAAACCGACGCCGCATGTCCGGTGTTTTTCAGCAGGGCAAAATACACCTGCGTAACACCGCAAATCACATAGGACAACGCAACCGTACGAATGTATTCGGTTCCAAGCGGAATCAAATCCGGGTCGCTTGTCAGAATCTTCATCAGAAATTCCGGAAAAACAAGCGCCGCGAACGTCATCCCGCCGCCGATTGCCAAAACAATTTTCATGCCGGTCGGCGCAATTCGTTCAATGGTTCTGCGGTCACCTTTTCCCCAATACTGCGCCGTCATAATTCCCACGCCGATGCCAAATCCCATAACCAGCAGGTTCAGGAAAAACTGAATCTGTCCCGCCTGCGAAACCGCGGACATCGAATTCTGGTCAATCAGTCCGAGCATCACCGCATCCGTTGCACTCACCAACGCCAGCATGAAATTCTGAATCGCCATCGGAATCATGAGCGCACGCAATTCTTTATAAAACGTATCTTTTTGTTTCATATTTTCTAAAAGTACTCCTACTGTTCTTCCTGCACAGACGTATCTTCCCCTATGTTTTCTACCGCAAATTCGAGCTTCGTAACGACAAATTCAGGCTCGTCCGAGTACACGTAATAGCAGCAATCCCGCGTAGACAAAACGATGCATTTGCCGCGTTCGCGGTAGTTGTATTCGGTCTGCACAGACTCA
Source organism: Lachnoclostridium sp. UBA7482 (assembly GCA_002479645.1). GTDB lineage: Bacteria > Bacillota > Clostridia > Lachnospirales > Lachnospiraceae > ISDg. Next base: position 9,037 of record DLOO01000084.1, read on the forward strand.
AGCGATGCATTTGCAATCTTTAGCGGAAAAGTATCCGCCGTCGGTACCTTCTGCTCCTCCAGTTGAAGTTCAAAGCCTTGCCGATTATGCCGCAGCCGCCCTATCCCAAGCGGTACAAAGCCCTTGGCATTCGGCAGAGCCTCCACGCGTACCCTGCAATCAATTCCATGGTAGCGTCCCTCGGCAATTTCCCGATTGACTTCTTCCCGTTCCCATCGGTACCAATCCGGAATATGAACCGTCCCCTCCTCGTACTGCTTCTCGAGCTGTCCGTAGGAATTCAGCTTCCACGAAGCATTGCAGCATGTGCACCGAAGCGCATGTTCATCACTTTCCATCGCTCCTTCCCTTCCGCACCGAAGGCAGCGATACAGCGGCAAATGCAGCCCCCTTGCGCCGTTTGGATGGTCGATTGTAATTTTATTCGTAAGCTGCCATTCGTACTCATCGTACTGCAGCTTTTCCTCGATTTTCTGCTGAATCATTTGCTCAGAAAGGGTACGAACCTCCTCGGCAGTCAGCAACAGCTCCGCATTCGATTCCATGTTAAGTTTTCTGCTATGTATCTCATCCCAAAACGGATTGCCCAGATAACTTCCGTGATTGGTGACCGTAACAACCGGTACCTTCATCACCTTGGCAAGCTTTCCGAGGTTCTTCGGCACATTTGAAGTGACGCCCGCATCGCAATGCCGCGATTCCGGGAACACCACAACCGGCCGCTTCAGGGTGTGAAGCGCGTATCGTATGTTCTTGACCACATTCATCTCAGGAACATATCTGCGCTTTCCGATACAGCCGATGTGACGGTATACCCAATCGCCAAATGCGGCAAAGCCCTCCATATCAGACACATAATTCGCGCGGTGCGGAAACAGCACCCGCGGAAGTATGTAATAATCCGAAAAGCCCTGATGCGTCGAAATCACGAGATACGGCGGCTTCAGCCCTTCCATCCCCTTTTTACGGATTGTCAGCCCCGGCGTCAGGATACGCGTTCCCGCCCACATAATCCACGCAAGCGGCAGAAACTGCTTCACCGGCTTTTTGCGCATGTCAAACGGAGTCATGTCCGCCTTTTTATTTTTAAGACTCATACGTCCTCCTCGGCAACCTTGTCCGTTGCCTCCTTCTTCAACGCTCGCCTGCTCCGTAACGTCATCCTTTCTCGTAAGAGCGGTCGATTTGTGCGGTGCAGGCGGCGCAAAGATTACGCCTCTATTCGCACGCCTGCGCCTGATGTTCCTGTTCATACACCTTTTCAAGTTCGCGATAAGCCACCTTACCTACCAGGGTCTTCGGCAAATCGTCCCGAACCTCCATCCCCCGCGGCAAGGCATACTCCGCGACATACTTCCGGCAGTTCTCCCGAATCTCCGCAAGCAGTTCGGGACTTTCGGTATACCCCGGGCGCAGCAGCAGATATGCATACGGCGCTTCAATGCGGAAATCATCCGGCACGCCGATAACACAGCTGTTTAAGACCGCAGGGTGCGCATTCAGCGCATTTTCCACCTGCGACGGATAAACGTTATACCCTGCGCTGATAATGACGCGTTTCAGGCGCTGCGTAAAATACACATATCCGTCGATATCTATCTTCCCCAAGTCGCCGGTATGCAGCCATCGCACCCCGTCGGCATCCGTATAAATCACCTTCGCCGTCTCCTCCGGATCGCGGTAATAGCACGCCATTACCGTCGGCCCGCTCAGACAGATCTCACCCTCCGTCATCGGCGGTACCTCCTCCTCAGTCCCCGGCCTTACAATACGGTACCGCATGTCCGGAAACGGAAGTCCGATGCTTCCCCTGCGATAAACGTAGCGCGGCGTCAGACAGCTCGCCGTCACGCATTCGGTCGTACCGTAGCCTTCACGAAGCTGTTCACTCGCGCCATGCTCCGCAAGGAAAATATCCACCTTGTTTTTGAGTTCCTCCGAGAGACTGTCGCCGCCGCAGAATACCCCCGTCAGACACGACAGGTCAACCCTCCGCATCTTCTTGGCGCAAAGCAGCGCTTCAAAAATCGTCGGCACCCCGGCAATAACATTCGGTCGGTATTTGCGCAGCAGCTTTGCATATGCCGAAACCGAAAACTGCGGAATCAATATGCACTCACATCCCGCCATCAGCGCGGTATGAATGCCGATTCCAAGCCCAAATCCATGGAAAACCGGCATCACGGAAAGCATCCGGCAGCGCGGCTTGACACATTCGCCTGCATCCATCGTCTGCAATGCCAGCGCATTAAAATTATAATTGGTCAGCAAAATTCCCTTTCGCTTTCCGGTTGTTCCGCCCGAATACAAAATCACAGCGCCGTCCGTTGCCTTGCGCGGCGTAAGCTGTCGGTTTCCCTCCTTCCGGCCGTGTGACAGAAAATCCTGCCATTTAAGAACCGTAACATTCTTTCGTCCCTCCGCTTCCACAGCCTGTTCCGAAAGCTTCGCTGCCATGCGCTTCCACACCGGCACATAATCCGCCGGATTTGCCAGTAAAATCGTAGTGATTCCGGTATCCTCCGAAGCCCGCAGCAATTTCTCCGCAAAGCGGTCTACTCCCACGAGAAGCCGTCCGCCGCCAAGCCGCAGCGACTCCTTCACTTCCGCGTCTCCGGCCAGCGGATGCACCATATTGGCAACGGCCCCGATCGCATTTACCGCATAAAGCAGAATAAGCGCCTGCGGAATGTTCGGGAGACAGATCGTTACACATTCGTCTTCTTCGATTCCCATATTTCTTAGCGCGGCCGCACATTCCCCTATCTGCCGTCCGAATTCACGATACCGCACCCGCTTTCCCATAAACTCATAGGCAAATGCATCCTTTGTCTTTTCGCACTGTGCCAGAACACACGCCGCCATACCGGTATCGGGATATTGCAATTCACTCATATACTTCTCCGTTCCTGCATTTCATAAGAGATTTTTTGCGTCATGGGACGCATTTTCAGTATTGCCGGATATGCCCGAATTCTATACCCCCGCCATTCTTCCGGCACGCTCTTTAAGAACACAATCGTTTTTTTGGGGAACACAATCGATTTCCTATTGACATTCCCTCTAAATGCCATTATAATCAACTCCAATGAGAAAAGCAATGAAGAGAATAAGTAATGTTTTGGTTCCTCCCACAGAGAGCTGCCGGTTGCTGAGAGGCGCGGGAATCCCATCACACGAATACATCTCCAAGCTTCGCACCGAACGACTCCGGTTTCAGTAGGCTGCGACGGGCGCACCCGTTATTGTGCTAGGGTAAAAGATTGGTTCTGTACCCGATGAGGTTGCTGCCGCAAGGCAGCAGCAAACAAAGGTGGTAACACGAGAGCGCTCTCGTCCTTTCACGGACGGGGGTTTTTTTGTTCCAAAGGGGA
>DLOO01000084.1:12502-13053 GCA_002479645.1 Lachnoclostridium sp. UBA7482
TCGCAAGCGAAACTCTATGTTCTTCTTATCCGCCGAATTGATTTTCTCAAATATATAATTTATCAGGAGGTATTCCACAATGACAGTTTATGAAGAACTGAAAGCCCGCGGCCTGATTGCGCAGGTTACGGACGAGGAGCTTGTAAGCAAGCTGATTAACGAAGGTAAAGCAACCTTCTACATCGGATTTGACCCTACTGCGGACAGCCTGCATGTCGGACATTTCATGGCGCTCTGCCTGATGAAGCGTCTGCAAATGGCAGGTAATAAGCCGATTGCCCTGATTGGCGGCGGCACCGCAATGATCGGCGACCCTTCCGGCAGAACCGATATGCGCAAGATGATGACCGACGAAACCATTGCCCACAACGTTGAGTGCTTCAAGAAGCAGATGAGCAAATTCATTGATTTCTCCGAAGGCAGGGCAATGCTCGTAAACAATGCCGACTGGCTCACGGAGCTTAATTACCTTGAGGTTCTTCGTGAGGTTGGCCCGCATTTCTCCGTAAACCGTATGCTTGCCGCAGAATGCTACAAGCAGCGTATGGAGC
>DLOO01000084.1:13134-13333 GCA_002479645.1 Lachnoclostridium sp. UBA7482
ACGACCAGTGGAGCAACATGCTCGGCGGTACCGAACTCATCCGTCGCAAGCTTGGCAAGGACGCATCTGCAATGACCATCACTCTCCTTCTGAACTCCGAAGGCAAGAAGATGGGTAAGACCGAGAAGGGCGCGGTATGGCTTGACCCGGAGAAGACCACTCCGTTTGAATTTTATCAGTACTGGAGAAATGTAGGCGA
>DLOO01000017.1:0-16712 GCA_002479645.1 Lachnoclostridium sp. UBA7482
AGCTTTTGAACGGAAAGAACGGTATCCGATGCATTTTCTTTTGTCAAAGGGGCGGCAATCCTCCTGTGCGGACGTCGCCTGCGCGTCGGTGCATCTTCCCCATCCGAGAGTCCTTCGGCAATCAGGGCAACCCCGAGCACGGCGACCGCAATCGTCAGACCGGGCACAATCGCATACCAGGGAGCCAGACGCAAGCAGCTCTGCGCCTCCCGGAGCATACGCCCGAGACTTGCCGTGGGTGGCTGCACACCAAGCCCCAGGTAACTGAGGCTCGCCTCTGCAAGCACCGCATTGTTAAATCCGATAGCCATCGTCACCAGAAGCGTCCGACGCAGATTCGGCAAAATGTGCACAAAAAGGATACGCGGAAGGGATGCCCCCATCAGTTTCGCATTTGTCACATAATCAAGCTTCCGCTGTCTGAGCACTTCGCTGCGGACAACACGCGCGATACTCGGAACAAAAAGGATGCCGAGCGCCAGAATGACGTTCTTCTCACCGGCGCCGAACATGCCGACAAATGCAAGCGCAAGCAAAATGCTCGGAAATGCCAGTATGCCGTCGTTGATCCGCATAATAATCCCATCGACCGCACCGCCGAAATATCCGGTCAGAAGCCCCGCAATCGTACCGAACATGCCGCCGATGGCAACCGTAAGAACTCCCACATAAAATGTGGTTCCGGCTCCGACCATGACGCGGCTCAAAAGGTCGCGTCCGTAATTGTCCGTACCAAACCAGTGCTTGAACGACGGAGCGAGATTCTTCACGCCGACGTCCATCGCCTCCGGATCGTAGGGAGTATACACAAGACCAATGAGGACAAGCAGGCCTGCGAGACCTGCCAGCACAATTCCCCAGAATAAACTTTTATTTTTCCACAGCTTCATCCTTGTGCTCCTGCTTTCCGATTTTACGGTTCCTCTTCTCTATTCCGCTTCGTCCCTTACGCGCGGGTCCAGTTTTCGATACAGCAAATCCACCAGTAAGTTTACGAAGACAACCGCGATACCAATATAAAGAATAATCGCCTGTACAACGTTATAGTCCCGGTTGGATATCGATACTACCAGCAGTCTTCCGAGACCGCTCACGCCGAATACCTGTTCCACCACGATACTGCCTGCCAGAACCTCCGCAGCGATAACGCCGAGGAAGGTTACCACGGGAATCAGGGCGTTTGGCAGCATTTGCGTCAGCAGAATACGATTTTCGCTCATGCCTTTGCCGCGTGCAGTCCGCACATAGTCCGTCCGCTTCTCGCCGATCAGCGAATTCCGAAGGAAACGAACCGTCATAGCTGCTTTCGGAATAGCAATGGCAAGCGCCGGAAAGAACAGATACCGCAGACATCCGATAGGGTCATTTTCCCATGAAACCGCGCGTCCCGGCACAAAGAGCTTCAGTCCGATTCCAAGGAAGAAGGAAATCAGCATACCAAGGAAAAACGACGGAACCGCCATAAAAATCTGGTTCATCCAGGTAAACGCGCGGTCAAAAAGGCTGCCTTCCCAGCGTGCGCAGAGCAATCCGAGCGGCAGCGCAAGCGCCATAATCAGCACAAGGGAAATGACCGCAAGCCAGAGGGTATTGGGCATCATGCGCGCCAAAAGCTCCGTAACCGGCATACGATAGCGGGTGGAGTTTCCAAAGTCCCCCTGCGCAGCAGCCGCGAGCCAGCGGCCGAACCGAACCGGTACCGAATCCGTCAGTCCCATCTCCTCCCGAAGTGCCTCCAGCGCCTCCGGCGTCGCATTGGTTCCGAGCTGTACCTGTGCCGCATCCCCGGGTATTACCTGAAATGCAAGGAAAGACAAAAAGGAGAGCAGCAGAACCGTCCCCAACATAGTAAGAAGTTTTTTCAAAATCCTCACTGCCGCCACTCTCCTTTCCATTTTACTTGTAATAAACCGACGCCATATCCTGAACGTATACCGGATAGAACGTATACCCGCCAAGCTTCGGATTTACGGCAACCAAAAGCGCGGGGCTCTGCAGGAATACCGATGCGGCATTGTCTGCAAGATTTGCCTGCAGTTTCTTGTAAAGTTCCTTCTTTTTCTTTGCATCCACAGTCTTCAACGCCTCCTGATAGGTGGCATTAAAAGTCTCGTCTTCTGCGTAGTTAATAAAGTTCTTCGGCGAACCGGCAATATAATACTTGAGAATATCGCTGGGCGCCAGCTGGGAATCCAGACCGATGATGGTTGCTTCAAAGTTGTGCGCACTGTAAACGTCGGACAACCATGCGGCCCATTCAATCTGCTGAATCTTTGCGGTGATTCCCACCTTGCGAAGCTGATCCGCAATTACCTGTGCGGTGCTTACATGGTAAGTATAATTGGAAGGCACCTGAATGGTAAAGGTAAATCCGTCCTTGTAACCGGCTTCTGCCAGAAGTGCCTTTGCTTTCTCCGTATCGTAAGGGTATTTCTGTGCAAGACTTGCGTCATAATACGCACCAAAGGAAGCATACATCCCGCTGCCGATGATACTTCCGTGACCGCCGGAAAGCATGTCCAGAATCGCCTGACGATCAACGGCGTAGCACATTGCCTGACGCACAAGCAGATTGTCAAACGGTGCGGCGGCATTGTTCAAAAACAAGCCCTGAACCAGACTCATGTCTCCGATTTCAATCGTGTACTGCCCCTTAAGCTGTGCAGCCTGATCTTCGGTCAAATACGGAAAAATGTCAATATTTCCGGCAAGCAGTTCAACAAATGCGGCGTCGCTGCTTTCGGAAATGCTGAAAGTAACGGACTCCAGATGAGCCTTGTCCCCGTAATACTTCTCATTTCTCGTAATTACGATACTTTCCATCGGTTCGTAGGACGTAAATACGAAAGGACCGGTTCCAACCGGCTTCGTTGCCTGCTCTTTATAATCGCAGGGAATGATGCTGCAGGTAAGGTAACCCGTCAGCTCCGTATTGGGCTCCTTTAACTTAATGGTAACGATTTCTTTTCCGTCCTCGTTTTCGGAGGATTCGATGGTCGAAATTACAGAAAGCGCGGCAACAACCTGAACTTCCGGATCGGAGGTCTCAAGCAGTCCCGCGCTTCGCTTCAGCGAATATACTACATCTTCTGCAGTTACGGTCTTGCCATTGTGGAAGACAACACCCTGACGAAGAACAAAGGCGTATGTCATACCATCCGGAGCAACCTCATAGCTTTCAGCAACTGCAGGCACTAAGTTTCCATCTTTATCCGGCTTAACCAAGCCTTCAAAAATGTTGTACAAAACCTCTTTCGTTCCTGCCGCTACTGCTTTGTGTGGGTCAAGACTATCCAGATCCTGTGTAATTCCGACAACAACGGACCCGCCTTTCGAGGTGTCTTCTTCTTTTTTCTCTCCCGTACCGCCTGAACAACCTGTCAGTGCAGTCAGAATTGCAGCCAGAAGAAGCATCCTTGTCATGATTTTTTTCATGGCAATCTCCTTTCATAGGCAAATATTTTGTTGTGCGCCATTAGAATACCCAATTTTCGCAAAAAAAGCAAGAATAATTTTGTTTATTTGACTGTACAGAGAATAAATGCTAGAATATCAACAGGAAAATTTTTTTGTGAGGCAATTATGAAATCCCGGAAATGCATTTTTACTATACTTTTGATAACGGTTTTCCTATCGCTTTATGGCTGCGGACAACGGGAAACCGGCTCGGATCTGCCGAACACGGCAAGCCCTTCTTTAACAATTACAGCGTCCCCCTCTCCCACACCGGGCGGCGGGACGGTTACGCCAACGGACATCCCTGCATTTACGGCAACGCCGACTGCCGTAACTACCGAGGCTCCTACGGCAACGCCGACCGCTGTAACTACCCGGCCGCCTACGCAGACCCCGTTCCCTCCGTTTGACGATCCTGCCGCCAACAACTATTCCGCCGAGGAAATTATTTCGTATTTCTATGAGGTTGTTTTGAATGCGGAATATTATACCGGCTCCGATAATCTGTTACTGCGCAAATGGGAGAAACCCATTCGTTATTCTCTCGAAGGGCAGATGACTCCCGAAGATGTGAAAACCTTCCGGAGGCTGGAGCAGACGTTAAATGAAATCCCCGGATTTCCGGGATTTTCCGCCGCAGGAAATCCGTCGGAAAGCAACCTGACCATCCGTTTCCTCCCTCGAGACGAATATAACCAAATGGCCGAGGATCGAATCGGCGACACCAACACCGATGGCTACGCGACCGCTTGGTTTATGAATGATATATACTATGTGGGCGAAATCGGTATCAGTACCGATACGGAACAGGATGCACGCAACACCGTTATCCTGGAGGAAACCATCCAATCGCTCGGACTTTTTAACGATTCCTACGCCTATGAAGACAGTATTTTCTACCAGGGATATACAATACCCCAGTGGCCGCTCGACATTGACTGGATTCTGGTAAAGCTTCTCTACCGTCCGGAATTTATCCCGGGCATGACGCCGGAAGAGGTTCGTCCGATATTAGAGGATTTGCTTTCAACCTGTACCGGGGAGCGTGAGAACATCCCGCCCGAACCATAACGGATGTGTGTACGATTTATTTACAGAAATTCTTTGTTTTTTCACAATTATGTGATACATTAGGAATACATTTCCGAAAACAGAGGTAAATCATGGATATAAATAATAAAAAAACCACGCTCGGCGATGACGCCGCCATCTATCAAAGAAGCGAGGAGCGCAATGAGAGCAAGTCCACCAGAGAAAAGTGGAGCGAGCTGAATTTCAAAGGTAAATGTCAGTTCTTTGTCGATTACTATTTGATAAAACTGATTATCATTACGGCGTTCGTTACCTTTGTCGGCTTTGCACTTTATACAACGCTGAAGCCGCGTCCCGAACCGATGGTAAACATTGTCATGCTGGACAGCCTGTTAGACATCGATGCCACACAGGATTATTTTGAAGCGGCTGTTTCCGATATCGGCTGGAATTCCAAAAAAGAAACCATTGCCGTACATGACGGATTTTCTTCTCAGATTCCAACAGATGTTTCCAACATCAGCACCTATATTTTCGCCGGTACGCTGGACGTACTGATTGCTCCCGAGGCATCTTTGGATCACTACGCACACCAATCAGCCGCTGAGCATGAGAAATCCGTTCTTCTCAATCTGGACGGGCTTCCGCAGGATATCCTGGATGCGCTCTCCGAGGAAGACAAATTTTACTACACCGATGAGGAAACCGGAACCGTTCACTTCTACGGCGTGCGCCTGGACAAAACCGATTTTTACAAGACGTTAAATGTCCATGATTACGACCGGACTTACATTTACACCTTTGTCAGTACAGGCAAATTAACCGATAACGGCGTCAAGCTGCTTCGTTATCTTCTCGGATTGCCGCAGCCCCAATAGGGCTTCGTATAACTTGAAGCGCCCCCAAAAAGTCAGACCTTTTGGGGGCGCCTTATTATCCTTCGGGGTTTCTTTTTACAGCTTGCTGAGGATGTCCTCCACTCTGCGAAGCTCTTCGCGAATCTTCAGGTGCTGAGGACAGGCTTTCTCGCATTTGCCGCAATCCAGGCAATCCTTAATCAGCTTGCCGTCCTTCTTCACATATTCCCCGTACATCCATTTTGCGTGACCGGACAGCCCGTATACGTTGTGGTGTGTGTACATATTGAAGATGTGCGGGATCTGAATATTTGCCGGGCAGGGCTGGCAATACTTACATCCGGTACAGTAGAGCTCGTTGAATTTCTTAAGCTGCTCCAGAGACTCTCCCAGCTGCTTCCATTCCTCTTCGGAAAATCCCGTCGAATCGGAAGCAAGGTCGGTATTTTTCTCAACCATATCCAGGTTCTGCATACCGCTGAGGGCACAGCAAAGGTCAGGATTGCCGAGGCAGAACTTAAATGCCAGCGCATAGGTCGGCAGGTTTGCCTTGCCGGTCAGCTTCTCGCCAAGCTCCGTCGGAGCAGCCAGACGTCCGCCGCCAACCGGTCCCATTGCAACCGTACCGAGACCCTTGCCTGCGGCATACGCAAGCATTTCCTCATTGCTGCGATCCAAAAGGTTGTACTGGCAAAGAATGCTCTCCATCGGAATTCCGCGTTCGATGGAGCGGTCAATAATATGCTTAATGGAGAGAGGAGCGTCATGGAAGGAGAAGCTGATGTGACGAATCAGACCTTCCTCCTTACACTTCTGCGCCTGCAAAAGCAGATCCTGCGCCATAATCACATCCTCAAACGCTCCCTTGTTAATTCCCCAGAAATGATAGAAATCCACATGGTCGGTGTCAAGATTGGCAAGGCTCGTCTCAAGCTGTCTGCGAAGATCTCCCTCCTTCCTGCACACTTCCAGCGGCAATTTTGTGGAAATGAGAATCTTATCGCGGAAGCCCTTTACGGCTCTTCCAAGTGCTGCCTCACTGTTTTTGTTGCAATAATACGGCGCAGTATCATAATAATTCACACCTTTTTCATAGGCGGTGCGAATCATCTCATCAACCTTATCCTGGTCAACAAAATGCTTTCCGTCCTGCTCATACTCCGGAAACCGCATACAGCCGAAGCCGAGTGCGGAAATCTGCTCTCCGGTGTTGCCGAATTTACGATAATTCATGTCGTCTTCCCCCTCATACGCCCAAACAAAAATTCTTCCTATAAATCAGATATACTTTTGAGCAACAAGAAGCTCTGCGGAAAGAATTGCGCCGCCTGCCGCGCCACGCTTGGTGTTGTGGGAAAGGCCTACAAACTTCCAGTCGTATACGCTGTCCTCACGAAGACGGCCTGCGCATACGCCCATACCATTCTCAGTATCACGGTCAAGATTTGCCTGCGGGCGATTCTCCTCTTCAAAGTAAGTGATGAACTGCTTCGGCGCGCTGGGAAGCTCAAGCTCCTGAGGAAGACCTCTGAAATTCCTCCATGCCTCAAGAATCTGCTCCTTGGTAGGCTTTTTCTTGAAGTTTACGAAAACAGCTGCGGTGTGTCCGTCAGATACGGGAACACGGATACACTGGGTAGTAATTACCGGAGTCTGTGCCTTTACGATCCTGCCGTTCTCGATGTGACCCCAGATTCTCAAAGGCTCCTGCTCGCTCTTCTCTTCCTCGCCGCCGATGTACGGAATAACATTGTCAATCATCTCCGGCCAATCCTTGAAGGTCTTGCCGGCTCCGGAAATAGCCTGATAGGTAGTTGCAACAACAACCGTAGGCTCAAACTCACGAAGAGCGTGAAGCATAGGCGTGTAGCTCTGGATGGAGCAGTTCGGTTTCACAGCAACAAAACCGCGCTTGGTACCAAGACGCTCCTTCTGATACTTGATTACTTCGTAATGCTCGGGATTAAGCTCGGGTACAACCATGGGAACGTCAGGAGTCCAACGGTGTGCGCTGTTATTGGAAACAACCGGGCACTCAGCCTTTGCATAAGCGTCCTCAATCGCCCGAATCTCATCCTTCGTCATATCAACTGCGGAAAAAACGAAATCAACGGTTGCGGCAACCTTCTCAACCTCATTTACATTAAGAACGGTAAGGTTCTTAACGCCTTCCGGCATAGGAGTCGTCATCTTCCAACGGTCGCCGACTGCCTCTGCATAAGTCTTGCCTGCACTTCTGGGGCTTGCTGCCACGGTAACAACCTCAAACCAAGGGTGATTCTCGAGCAGAGAAATGAATCTCTGTCCAACCATACCGGTTGCACCCAAAATACCAACTTTTAACTTAGCCATAATATCCTCCTTCTATTGCTCCGGAAGCATTTGCCGCCGGCAACGCGCATTTTGCGCCGAAATTCTTATTTGTATTTCTCACGCGTACATTTGTCCGTGTTGTGTGACATTCTACCCTATATCTCCGAAATATGCAAGTCTTTTTTCAAATATTTTTCCAAAAGGTCTGCAAGTTCGTCATAAGTCGTCAGGAAATTCGAGCACCGGCGCAGTTTTGCGGAGCCGGGATAGCCGCCGAAATACCATGCCACATGCTTACGCATCTCCCTCATTGCCGTATCTTCGCCCTTGTACTCCACCATCATATGCGCATGGCGCAAACACATCTGCGCAACCTCCTCAGGAGCCGGAACCGGAAGCAACCGACCACATTCCAGATACGCTTTGCATCTTGCAAAAAGGAACGGGTTTCCCCGCGCCGCACGTGCAATCATAACGCAATCGCAGCCGGTTTCCTGCTTCATCCGTAAAGCATCCTCCGGACTTGCCACGTCTCCGCTGCCGATTACCGGCACCGACACCGCTTCTTTCACCCGGCGGATAATATCCCAGTCCGCCTTACCGCTGTAATACTGTTCTCTTGTTCTGCCGTGAACAGCGATTGCTGAGGCTCCCGCCTGTTCGGCAGCCTTTGCCACCTCAACCGCATTTGGCTCAATGAAACCCTTGCGAAGCTTTACAAGGACGGGCTTTTTCTGAGCCTTCACCATTGCCGACACAATCTCAGCCGCACGGTCGGGGCGTTTCATCAGAGCCGAGCCCTCCCCGTTGTTGACAACCTTCGGTACCGGACACCCCATGTTGATATCCAAGAAATCAAACGGTTCGCTCTCAAGCGCCTTCGCCTGCTCCGCCATAATCTGCGGGTCTTCCCCGAACAGCTGTAATGCAATCGGGTGTTCCGCCGGAGTCGTGGCAATCAACTCGGCTGTATTTTTATTATGATACATAACGCCCTTGGCACTAACCATTTCGGTATACAGAAGCGCTGCCCCCTGTTCCTTACACAGCAAACGAAATGGCAGGTCGGTTACCCCTGCCATCGGTCCCAAAGCCAGTTCGCCGGGAATTTCTACATTTCCGATCCGAAAACTCATGAAATCATCCCTTCTGCTTCCGGTAAATAATCTGCAATCCACGCAGGGTCAGATCCGGATCGTAAACATCAATCATATCGGTCTCGCCTGCAATGATGCGACCCAGACCGCCGGTTGCTACAACCTTCATCTCAGAAAGCCCTGCTTCCTCTCGTACCTTCTTAATAATGTATTCCGTCTGGCCGATGCAGCCATACACAAGACCGGCCTGCATACTGGTAACGGTATCCTTCGCTAAGATGGACGAAGGCTTTTCAATCCCGATTTCCGGCAATTTCGCAGCCTCATTCCACAAGGCATTGGCGCTGATACGAATGCCGGGGCTGGTAATACCGCATACAAAGGTACCGTCCTCAAGCACAAGGTCATACGTAGTTGCGGTACCGAAGTCGATTACCATAACCGGTCCGCCGTACAGTTCAAGACCACCCACGGCATCTACTACACGGTCAGCGCCCAGTTCCTTCGGATTTGCCATATTGATTTTAAGACCGGTCTTAATGCCTGCTCCAACGATAATCGGCGTCTTGTCGAGGTATTTGATTATACCGGAATTCAGGGAATGCATAATCCCCGGCACTACGGATGCAATAATAACATCCTCCACCTGTTCCTTCCGCACGCCTCTTGCCTCCAAGAGATCCAAAATCCAAATCCCGAATTCGTCCGAGGTTCGGGGCATCTTCGTCGTCATACGAAATGTGCCGACAATCGCCTCCCCCTTGAAAATGCCGAACGTGAGGTTGGTATTTCCCACATCAATGGCCAATAAAACCTTATCTTTCATATATTCCTCCAATTTTCAGGCTCTGCAAAACCTCCGCAGAAGCCTTCTCGGATCATTCTTCTCCGTCAAATTCCTCGCCGAGGAAAAACACCTTATAATAGATTTCGAGCGCCTCCAGCAGCTCGCGTTTGTTCTGCTGAATCTCCTTGATTTTCAGGACGCTTCCGATTTCATCAAAAAGCAAATCGCCCTCGTCGCTGGTTACCTCCAGCTCAAGATTGCCGTCGTCGTCATACACCAAAGTCAGAATACCCCCAACCTCTTCCGTATAAAGGACGCACATAATCTGCAGCTCCTGCTTTACCTGCTCCGGCAGTCCGTTAAAATCCTCATTCAGATAATATTTGCGTTCGTAGGCGCTGCTGCCGCACAGAACCACTCTCTCCTGGTACATTACTGCTCCTCGCTCAGAGCCGCATACATCACTGCCTTGATGGTATGCATACGATTCTCTGCCTCTTCAAATACCCTGCTCTGCGCGGACTCAAATACCTCGTCGGTAACCTCCATCTCGCTAAGCCCGAATTTCTCGCTGATTTTCCGACCGATTCCGGTATTCAGGTCATGGAAGCTCGGGAGACAGTGAAGGAAGATGGCGCCTTCTGCGGCATTTGCCATACAAGCCTTATTTACCTGATACGGAAGCAGGTCGTTGATACGCTCCTCCCAGATTTCGTCCGGCTCACCCATGGATACCCAAACATCGGTGGAAATAACATCTGCATTCTTCGTCCCCTCCGTAACATCCTCGGTAAAGGTCAAGGTGGCGCCGGACTCTTCTGCGTAGCCTGCGCAAATCTCACGCAGCTCCTCGTTCGGCCAGTATTTCTTCGGTGCACAGCATACAAAATGCAGACCCATCTTGCTGCAAACAATCATCAGGGAATTTCCGGTATTATAACGCGCGTCGCCCATATAAGTCATACGGATGCCCTTGAGGTATCCGAAATGATCACGAATGGTCAGCATGTCGGCAAGCATCTGAGTCGGATGATACTCATTGGTCAGACCGTTAAATACCGGTACGCCGGAGTACTGCGCCAGCTGCTCAACAATCTCCTGCCCGTAACCACGGTACTCAATTCCGTCAAACATACGCCCAAGAACACGCGCCGTATCCGGGATGCTCTCCTTCTTGCCAATCTGGGATGCAGACGGATCAAGGTAAGTCGTTCCCATGCCGAGGTCATGTGCGGCAACTTCAAATGCGCAGCGTGTTCTGGTACTGGTCTTCTCAAAAATCAGCGCCACGTTCTTGCCTTCGCAGCCGGTCACCTTCTCACGATTTCTCTTTCTGGTACGGAGTTCATCGGCAAGATCAAGATATCCGTTGATTTCCTCCGACGTAAAATCCTTTAATGTCAAAAATGATTTGCCTTTTACATTCATGGCTCTTTAGCTCCTTGTGTATAATTTACTTTGCCTGTTCTCCCTTAACGGTCTCCATTACGCCTGCGGCAAGTCCCGCAATCCCCTGAATCTCGGAAGGGATAATGATTTTGGTTGCCTGACCGTCTGCTGCCTTGGAAAATGCTTCCAGACTCTTAAGCTTAATAACGCTTTCAACCGGCGATGCTTCATTCAGGAAGCGAATACCGTCGGCATTTGCCTTCTGCACGGCAAGGATAGCCTGTGCCTGACCTTCCGCCTCACGAATCGTCGCTTCTTTTCTCGCCTCCGCACGAAGAATAGCCGCTGCCTTTTCAGCCTCTGCCTGCAAAATAGCGGATTCCTTCTTACCTTCCGCAACCAGAATGGAAGAGGTCTTCTCCCCTTCTGCAATCAGGATTGCTTCACGGCGCTCACGCTCCGCCTTCATCTGCTTCTCCATTGCATCACGGATTGCAGCCGGCGGGATAATATTCTTAAGCTCTACCCGGTTTACCTTAATGCCCCAGGGATCGGTAGCTTCATCAAGGAAAGTACGCATACGGGTATTAATCAATTCACGGGAGGTCAGGGTTTCATCAAGCTCAAGGTCACCGATAATGTTACGAAGCGTGGTTGCCGTCAGATTCTCAATCGCCATCATCGGACGCTCAACCCCGTACACATACAGCTTCGGGTCGGTAATCTGAAAATATACGACCGTATCAATCTGCATCGTAACGTTATCCTTGGTAATTACAGGCTGCGGCGGGAAATCCACTACCTGCTCCTTCAGAAGAACCTTCTTCGCCACACGGTCAAACAGCGGAAGCTTCAAATGAACACCTACATGCCAGGTTGCCTGATAACCTCCCAGACGCTCAATAACAAATGCCGTTGCCTGCGGAACAACTTTAATGCAGGAAGAAAAAACAGCAATAACAATTGCAGCAATAATCAATGCAGTAACTACGCCTTCACCGGCTCCCATATAAATCAAATCCATATCCTATTCCTCACTTTCTTTTGCGACCGGCTTCACAACCGGTTCCACCATCAATTTTACGCCCGAAATCTTCCGGACAACCACCTTGCTTCCTTCTTCAATCAACTCGTCGGAAACGGCATTTCTCGCGCTCCAATCCTGTCCCTTTAGGTTAACGGAGCCTTTGGAATGAAAATTATCAATCGTCATCGTAACCCGAGCCGTCTGCCCGATGAGATGATCCAAATTCGTCTTTTCCCGCTTCGCATTGAATTTGTCAATAAACAGCGGGCGGAGGGCAAACAGGGAAAGCACCGATACAATCAAAAAGACTGCCCATTCCGCATAAGGATTACTGATAAAAAGGGAAAGAAGCAGCGTCACACATGCCCCTCCGGCAAACCATACGGTTGTAAGCCCCAGCGTTGCAACCTCCATCAGCAGCATCATACCCAATACCGCAAGCCAAAATAATGTGCCCATAAGATACCTCCTATTCCTGACGCCAACTTTCCTTCGGACCGAGATAGGTCTTCGGGAAAGGGCTGCCATCCTTTGTCAGAACCAGCTTCTGTATCACAAGACCGGGATCAATCGCCGTAATTTTCAGCTCATTGAGTCCGGATTCCAGTGCAATCATCGATTTGGAGTAACGTACATTGTCAAGTACGTCACGGCACCAAAGCCAATTAAAGCAATTACCGGCGGCAAATCCCTCCGGAATCGAATCGATCACATCCACCATTCCATCGCCGACCTGCACGCTGTAACGCATCTTGCCGCCGATTTTCGGAGAATTGGACGGCGCCAGATATAGCCTGAGCTCATAGGCTGCGCTCTCCGGTACCGCTACAAGATAGGTAAGCGTCGGCCCGCTTCCGTCCGGTGCATAGGTTGTCAGATTCGGCAGTACCTTCTCGCAGGTCGTCGTGCGGCCGCTGCACTCGAGGGTATTCCATTCTGCGCCGTCAATTCCGGCACTCTTATCCGCATAACCGCTTGCTTCGATGCAAATGCAGTCATCCTCCGATGCATAGGTACCGGGAGGAAGCATCTCTTCCATCCAGTCCGGCATCTCCGAAGTGATGTCACTCATCCGAAGAATCAGATGCTCTTCCTCAAGCGCTGTCTCACACTCCCACAGAACCGATTCCGGTTTTTCGGAAAGAGCCTGCCACTCCTCCAATGTGTAAACCTCCGGATATCCCGAACCCTCGTCGTTCCAATTTACAAAGCCGACATGCTTCGAGGACATCATGTGGTTCCATTTGCCGTTTGCACAACTGTGATACAGCTCCGTCAGTTCTTTATCCCGATCGATACAGCAGGCAACCTTCCCGGCATAGATATCGGCAAGCGGATTGCCCTGCGTCAGATACATTCCGTTAATTCCGGCATAAATCTGCATCCGCAGAACGTTAAGGGACGCTGCCGCGGGAAAATACACCAGCTCCAGGAAGCTGTCCTGTCCATCCGGAGCAATCCTCTCCATAGTCTCGGTAATCACCTGCTCCAGACTGTCACAGGCATACAGCATCTTTGCTGCTTCCTTACCGTAAACCGGGTGGTAAATCTTCCGGTTCAGCGCTTCCGGTCTGCGCAGGCCGTTCATCCATGTATAGCTCTTCAGTGCTCCCTGAATGCCGCGAAGCGTTTCCTCCCGATCGGCAAATTCGTAAATCTGCCCGCCGAACTGCTTTCCTGCCCATTCTAACGTATAAGCATCCGTTTCATTCGGATGCGTAATACCATACCGTTCATAGTCATATGCAAGGTCAAGAAAATACGTAAGCGGAAGTTCCTGCGGCTTCAAATCGCCGACATTCACAATCCACAATTCGCGGACGCCGAATTCATATGCCTGCGTCATCTGCTCCCAAACCTTGCTGAGCGGCGTGCTGTTTACCCATTCGTAGGAAATCGGCCCACCATGGTAATCAAAATGGTAATACATCCCGTATCCGCCGCGATGGTTACGCATCGCCTCATCCGGCAAGGTACGCATATTTCCGTAATTGTCCTCACAAAGCATGAGAATAACATCCTCAAGTTCCTCCCAGCCGATTAACCCCTTCGCCTGCTCATCTCCGTAAAAATACGCTTCTACCTCTTTATACAGGGCAAGCATCTGCGGCACCTTCGACAAATCCGGATTGACATTTTTCGCAATCAGCTGTCGCTGCTCGTGAATGATATCGCGGAGAAGCTCAATATTCTGTTCCAGCGTTGCTTCCGACCCTAACATCGAGGAATCCCGTTCACCTCTCATACCGATGGTGATGATATTATCAAAATGCCCGCTTCTTGCAAGGCCGTCGTTCCAGTAATTCAGCAGTCCCTCACGGTTGGTATCATAGTTCCACTCACAACCGTACCCGGTATCCGCCCCCTTGACCATATCCCACTCCTCACTCGCACGCATACAAGGCTCGTGATGTGAGAAACTGATAACAACGCCGTATTCATCTGCCAATTCCTCATTGGCAAGTCCTGGTCCGTCTAACGGGAAGGATGCCGCCCACATGGCAGGCCACAGATAATTTCCCTTCAAACGAAGCAGCAGCTCAAATACGCGTTCATAGCAGGTAGTGTTAAATCCGCCGTTCTTCTCCTCTGTCCAGTTTCCGAAGGACGGCCACTCATCATTGATGAAGAAACCGCGGTAGCGCACCGAAGGCTCCTTTGAAATCATACAAATGCTCTCATCCCAGACAATTTCATCCTTCTTTGCGGGCGCCGCGTCCGCAAAATCCACCCAGGGGGAGACGCCCATCAGCTCCGACAAATGGAATAATCCGTAAATCGTGCCTCGCTTATCGCTTCCGCAGACGACCAGCCCCGCCTCCACATCCGGAAATAAATCCGGAACAAGACGAATCTCATAAACCTCACGCTTTCCGCGCAATTTTGAGAAATCCATCTGCTCTGCCATCACACTATAGCCAAGTGTCATCGGCACAATGCAGTAATTCCCTTTTTTCTGCCGTAATTCAAGCTGCGCACCGGCTGCCGCCACCTGAGGCTTTTTCCCCGTAACCAGTTCGATATCTCCCGCAACCGCCTTTGCGACGCGGAGCACACCGGGCAGCGCCTCACTCTCGAGGTAAATCCCCGCAACGGAATTCTTATCCGCCAAAACAAACTGCATAAAAACACCTTTCCGGACGGCAGTGCGTGCCGTCATCCGTTTATATAATCAATATTCCACATTCCAAAGCGTCAGACCATGCGCCGGCGCCATCATGCCCGCCTGCTCACGATCCTGCGCTTCTAAAATTTTCTTCATATCCTCCGGTTTTCTGAGCCCTTCTCCGACCTCCACCAGCGTTCCTACAATAATCCGAACCATGTTCTGCAAAAATCCGCTGCCCGTAACCGAAATTACAAGCTCCGGGAATTCGCCCTCTCCAATCCGATGTTCCTTTTCTTCCATGCAAATACTGTCAATTCGGCGAACATTGGACTTCTTACGGTGCCTGTTGCCGCAAAAGCTGGTAAAATCATGCTCTCCCAACAACTGTTCCGCTGCCTTTCGCATCTGTATAACATCCAGCTCCTTCGGATAAAACCACACATACTGCCTTCCGAAAACCGTTCGTGCATATCCGGTTCCGATACGGTAGACGTAGGTCTTTCGTTTCGCATTTAATCTTGCATGGAACCGCCCGTCGGCGATTTTAGCATCCGTCACAACAATATCCTTCGGCAAATACCGGTTCATCAGTTCCATAATTTTTCCCGAACCATAAACGGTATTGACCTTAAAATTCGCCACCTGTCCCACAGCATGAACACCGGCGTCGGTACGACCGGAACCATTTACCTCAATTTCCTGCTCAAACAGCTTGGAAAGCATCGCTTCCAGGCGTCCCTGCACGGTTTCCTCCGTATTGCCCTGCTTCTGCCAGCCGTTATATCTGGCTCCGTCATACTGCAAAGTAACGCAAATATTCTTAGTCATGAAGAAATATCCTCATTTCTGCCGTTCTTAATTATCATCCCCGGTACCGGGATTCGTCTCGTTCTGCGGTTCCGGCGTCGCCGTCGGATCTGCGGGCTCCACGGGACCTACAGGGTCCACCGGATCTACAGGGTCCACCGGATCTACGGGATCTACAGGGTCTACTGGTTCCACGGGGTCTACAGGATTTTCCGGATCGGGGGTTGGCGTTAATTCCCCTGTCGGAGTTAATTCTGCCGGTTCGGATGGTCGAAGCTCCTGAGTCGGTGTCGGTGTTGGAGTCGCGGTTGCGGTTGCAGTCGGTCTTCTGGCCGGAGTCGGGGTATTATCCGCCGCTCCCTTCGTCGGCTCTAAATATCCGGGCTGCGCCGAAATCTTCGGCCGCGGCGTCGGCGTCGCCGTCACACCATCCGGCGTTGTAGGCACCGGAGTATTGGTCGGAGCCTGCGTTCCCGCAGGTGTTGCCGTTACCTTAATCGGATTCTTCACTTCCGTATCAATCTGCCGGTTCATGCAGACCAGCATAAGTATCAGGCCTCCAAGCACCAAAATCAGCAAAACGCCCCCGTACAGAACTAGGTATTTTCCTGTAAGGAACTTCGGCGGCNNCCCAATCGTCCGCGGCGTCGGATTCTTCTTTGCATTCTTCTTCCAAATCCCCGTCCGATAAATCCGCTTCGCTGTTCTTTATATAATTTTTCTCGGTAAATTCCTCGACATCCTCATTCAGAATATCGTCCAGATTCCATTCACCACCATTGGTTTCGTTGTCATGATTTGAGTTGCTCATTGATATACTTCCTTAAAAAATATGATT
>DLOO01000017.1:16743-23526 GCA_002479645.1 Lachnoclostridium sp. UBA7482
TGCCGATTTATCGGCTAACTTCTTTTCGCGCGAGTGCGCATCCGTAGGGGTGTTTTTTTGTTCCATGGGAAATTCCTTTGAATTTCCCATGGAACAAAAAAACATACTGTCTCAATTGTTTATTTTACCACATTTGCGAATTTGAAACAAGGATTTTTCACTTGACATCCCATTTTTTTCGATTTATAGTAAAGCAGAACTAAATACCTGCTAGGGGAGCACATCGCTGAGATTGAAGGATTTCCTTCTAACCCTCATTACTTGAACCGGCCAATACCGGCGTAAGGAAGCACCGAAGAACTTTTCAGGTTCTTCTCCTTGTGATGTCCCCTCCTAAGCGAAATCTTAAGGAGGATTTTTTTTATGAAAAACACCAAAACCCTGATTATGGTAGAGGGCGCCGTAATGGTTGCGCTTGCTACCGCCCTGAGTTTCATCCGCATTTACCAGCTGCCCTGGGGCGGAGCAATTACTCTCCTCTCCATGCTGCCCATCGTCCTCTTCTCTATCCGCAGAGGCGTAATGGCAGGCATGATTGTTTCCTTCCTGTACTCCCTTATACAGTTTGCACAGGGCATTATGGACGGTCTCTTCGGCTGGGGTCTGACTCCCGGCATGCTGATTGCCTGCATTTTACTTGACTACATCCTCGCATTTTCCGTTCTCGGTGTTGCAGGTCTTTTCCGCAAGAAAGACAACGTCGGACGGATTTGCGGCATTATTCTCGCACTTTCGCTTCGCTTTGTATGCCATTTCCTGAGCGGTGTTGTTATCTGGAAAAGCTACGGCGAGCTCTGGGACGGTTTCTTTACCAAGAGTTCCGCACTTTACAGCCTTCTCTATAACGGCTCCTTCATGCTTCCCGAACTGGTGCTGACCGTTATCGGCGCAATCGCTCTGTTCAACAACAAAAACAGCAAAAAACTGCTTACCGGCAGAGCATAATATTTTTCGCCCTGCACAGACTATATCCAATATCCCAAAAGCATCCTGTACCCCGGGATGCTTTTAGTTTATTCTTGTATATTTTCCGGAAATTGGCTATAATCAAATCGGTTTATATCAAATCGGCTCCACAGCATTGTTTGAAAGGGAGGAACCTATGAAAATCGTTTTTGAAAATCTGACGAAGAAATTCCCCAACCGCAATAAAAAAATCAAGGAAGACGTCATTGCGGTAAATAACTTTACATTTGAAATTCCCGACGGCAGGCTCATTGGCCTTCTGGGGCCTTCCGGCTGCGGCAAAAGTACCGCTCTGAACTTAATCAGCGGTCTGTTAAAGCCCTCCTCCGGAAAGATTTATTTCGGCGATGACGATGTGACGAATCTGCCTGCCGAATACCGCGGCGTCGGTCTTGTATTTCAGAATTATGCCCTGTATCCCCATCTGACCGTGCTGGAAAATATCCGTTTCCCGCTCGAAAACCTGAAAGGCAGGGACAAGCTTAGCAAAGAGGAAATGAATGCCCGCGCTCTGGAGGCTGCCAGACTCGTGCAGATTGACGGGCTTATGGACCGTAAGCCGAGCGAAATGTCCGGCGGTCAGCAGCAGCGTGTTGCCATCGCCCGTGCTCTCGTAAAAACACCGCGCGTGCTGCTTCTTGACGAGCCGCTCTCCAATCTGGACGCACGGCTTCGCCTCCAGACCCGCGAGGAAATCAGCCGTATCCAGAAGCAGACCGGGATCACTACCATTTTCGTAACGCATGACCAGGAGGAGGCTATGAGCATCTCCGACGAGATTGTTGTTATGAAGGACGGTTCCGTTCACCAGATGGGCAGACCCCAGGAGGTCTACAACAACCCGCAGAACCTTTTCGTTGCAAAATTCCTCGGCACCCCGCCCATCAATGTATTTGAGGGCAGAGTCGAGGGCGGCGACCTCTACATCGGCGGGGAGGCGGTGCTTTCCGTTCCCGGTGTGGAAGACCGAAGGGTTTACGTCGGCATTCGTCCTGAGGGATTTCTTCTGCGGGAGGACGGTCCCCTTTCCTGTCATCTGCTGCGCGTAGAGGTTATGGGACGTGACGTCAGCATCGTATCGACCCACGACTGCTGCCAGGCGCCGACTGTCCGCAGTATCATTTCTTCCGACGAAGAAGACAGGGTAACCGGCGGTATCGTGCATTTCGCGCTGAAACCGCACAAGGTTCACCTGTTTGATTTCGATACGGAAGAACGCGTTTACTAAAAGGAGCAGACCGCTATGGAAAAACAAAATCGCAAGGGCTGGCTCTATCTGCTGCCTGCCATCCTGTTTCTCGGGGTATTCCTGGTATATCCGCTGGTGGATGTATTTATCTACTCGCTTGAGGAGGGCTACAATTCCGCCTCCCAGACAAGCTATGGCGTAGGTCTTTACAACTATTCCTACGTCCTGCATGACCCGTATTTTCTGCAGGCAGTAAAAAACACGGTCATCCTCGTAGTCATCACTGTACCGCTTTCCACCGGCCTAGGTCTTTTGATTGCGCTGGGGCTCAATTCCATCAAGCCTCTCCGCAACCTGTACCAGACCGTTTACTTCCTTCCATATGTAACCAATACGCTGGCAATCGGTCTTGTATTCATGATTCTTTTCAAGAAGACCCCTTACAGCGACGGTCTTGTAAACCTGTTCATCGGCTGGTTCGGCGGTTCCTCCGTCGACTTCATCGACGGCCCCTACTGGGCGAAAATGTTTGTCCTGTGCTTCTATACCATTTGGGTCGTATTGCCCTTCAAAATCCTGATTCTCACAAGCGCTTTGGCTTCCGTGAAGGAGGATTACTACAAGGCCGCGCGTGTAGACGGCACAAGCAAATTCCGCATTTTCTATAAAATTACGCTTCCGATGATTTCCCCGATGGTATTTTACCTGATTATCACCGGATTTATCGGCGCGTTCAAGGCCTACAGCGATGCGGTTGCACTATTCGGTACCAACCTGAATGCCGCCGAAATGAACACCATCGTCGGCTATGTTTACGACATGCTTTACGGCAACAGCGGCGGCTACCCGTCCTACTNNTCATGATCGCCGTGGTCACCACCGTGAAGATCAGCGTGTTCGCCAGATACCTGATCAGCGGCACCGTGCGGAAAGCATCCGCATAGTTCTGAAACGTGGGGGTCAGGGTGAAAAACTTCGGGATATACTCCGAATTGTATTCGCCGTACCCTTTTACCGACGTCAGAAGCATCCAGTAAGCGCTTATGCCTCGGCGGCGGCGATCATCCTGTTTGTGATCGTGATGACCATTACCTGTATCAATCTGCTTGCCGGAAAAAAATATGTGCACTATTAAGAGAGGAGGATTTCAATGGACTATCAAAAGCTTGCCAAAATCGACCGTACCAAACGAATTGCAGGAAAGACCGTTGTCTATTCTCTTCTGACACTGTGGGCGGTCATGGTTCTGTTCCCGTTTTACTGGATGCTTCTGACCTCCGTCAAGAGCTACGGCAGCTACAACGCAGAACGCATCCCCGCTTTTTTCACCGCATCCCCGACTCTTCAGAACTACAAGGATGCCTTTACCACAGTTTCCCTCGGACAGTATTTCCTGAACACATTTATCTTTACCGTGGTTACCACGGCACTGATGCTGATTGTCGTTATCTTTGCTGCGTATGCCTTCGCCCGCATGCAGTTTAAGGGGCGCGACCTTCTGTTCACGTTCTTCCTGTCACTCATGATGATTCCGAACGAGCTGGTTATTATTACAAACTTCGTTACGATTACCAACCTGCAGATGCGCAATACCTTTGAGGGCTTGATTCTCCCGTCTGTCACATCGGTATTTTACATCTATCTGCTGAAAGAAAATTTCGCCCAGGTACCGGACGAGCTTTACTATGCGGCAAAGGCAGACGGCACCACCGACCTTCGCTATCTCTTCAAGGTTATGGTTCCGATTTGCAGACCGACACTGATTACCATTACCATCTTAAAAGTAATCGAATGCTGGAACTCCTATGTATGGCCGCGTCTGATTACCGACGACCCGAAGTATTTCCTCGTATCGAACGGTATTCAGGAAATCCGCGAAAACGGTTTCGGCCGTGAGAATATCCCGGCAATGATGGCGGCAGTTGTNNTGCCTGCCGCTTATCGTCTTGTTCCTGATTTTCCGTAAAAAGATTATGGAGGGCGTTGCGAGAGGAGGTACGAAGGGATGAGAAAATTCAGATTTTTTGTGCTTATGCTTACGCTTCTTGCCGTAAGCTCTCTGCTCTCCGGCTGTCACGGTCAGCAGAAAAAAGCCGGATTTGCGCTGCCTGAGCAGTTCGACGCCGACAGCAAATACGAAATCACCTTCTGGGCGAAGAACGATACCAATGTAGCACAGACCGGGATTTACAAAAAGGCAATCGAGGATTTCCAGAAAATTTATCCCAATATCACGGTAAATCTGCGGCTTTATACCGATTACGGCCGCATTTACAACGACGTAATTACCAACATTGCAACCAACACAACGCCGAACGTATGTATTACCTACCCCGACCACATCGCCACCTATCTGACCGGCGACAATGTCGTGGTTCCGCTTGACCTGCTCTTCTCCGATAAGAAATACGGTCTCGGCGGCAGTGAAGTCAAGTTCGATTCCCCGAAGGAATCGGAAATCGTTAAGCAGTTTCTGAAAGAGTGCAAAATCGGCGGCAGCTACTATGCCGTGCCCTTCATGCGTTCTACCGAAGCCTGCTACATTAACAAGACTTACGTAGAAGCTCTCGGCTACACCCTGCCGGAAACCCTGACCTGGGACTTCCTCTGGGAGGTATCCGAAGCCGCCACCAAGAAAAATGCCGACGGCACCTACGCAGTCAACAACCAGAAAGTTCTGATTCCGTTCATCTACAAGTCAACCGATAACATGATGATTCAGGTGCTCCGTCAGAAAAATGCCGGCTATTCCGAGAAAAACGGCGCCGTCAGGATATTCAACAACACGACCCGGGATTTCCTTTACGAGATTTCCGCGCATGTGAAATCGGGCGCATTTTCTACCTTTAAGATTTCGAGTTATCCTGCCAACTTCTTAAATGCAGGTCAGTGTATCTTCGCCATCGACTCCACCGCAGGCTCTACCTGGATGGGAAGTGATGCGCCGCTTCTCGATATCAGTGAGGATGCTATTGTCAAATTTGAAACCGAGGTTCTGCCCATCCCGCAGTACAATCCCGAGAAACCGCAGATGATTTCGCAGGGACCGTCCATCTGTATTTTTAATAAAGAAGACCCGCAGGAGGTACTTGCTTCCTGGCTGTTCACACAGTATCTGCTCACGAACGATGTACAGATTGCCTACTCGCAAACCGAGGGTTATGTCCCGGTAACCGAAAAGGCGCAGAAATCAGCCGAATATCAGGATTACCTCTCCCGAAGCGGCGAGGACAATTCCAAGTACTACGATGTGAAGATCAAGGCGACGCAGCTCCTGCTTTCACACACCGGAGACACCTTTACAACGAATGTATTTAACGGCTCTGCCTCGCTTCGTGACGCCTCCGGTCAGCTCATTGAAAACGTTGCCAAGTCAACGCGACGCAAGCAGACGATTGACGACGCCTACATGGACAAGCTATACACCGATGTGATTGCCCTGTACCGTCTGAACCTCGAGGGCGAGGAAACCGACGGCAGGCAGGAATTTGGGAAATTGCCCGGCACGGCAGTCGCTCTTTTGGCAGCACTCGGCGGCACCTGGGCGCTGATTTTGGTATATTTAGCGTATACTTATATAAAAAAGAAGCAAAAAATCAGCTAACTGCCTATTGATTTCCGCTTCTTATTGTGTAAAAATAGCATTGGTTTTGACCAAATATCTTTTATATTGAGAAAAGAGGACAGAAAATGAAAAAGTTAATCGCACTTATGATGCTCCTTTCCCTCATGGCAGCTATGGTTGCATGCGGTAAGGAAGACAAGAAGAAGGCAGAGCCTACCAAGGCTCCTACCGAGGCAGCCACAGATACTCCTACGCCTACTCCCGAAGCTACTCCTACTCCTGAGGTTGACATCTTCGCTAAGAGCGAGGGCGTTATGACCTACGCCGAGTACGCAGCAGCAGAGCTTGAGTCCGAGGTTGTTGTTGAAACCTTCGTCCAGGCTAAGCAGGGCTGGTGGGAAGACAAGGCAACTGTTTACACGCAGGACAAAGAGGGTGCATACTTCCTTTACAATATGCCCTGCTCCGAAGCAGACTACGCTAAGCTCGTTCCCGGTACCAAGATTCGTGTCAAGGGTTACAAAGCTGAGTGGTCCGGCGAAATTGAAATTATAGATATCGAGTCCTTCGAGATTCTTGAGGGCAGCTACATTGCAGAGTCTGTAGACGTTACCGAGCTTCTTGCTTCCGAAGAGCTGATTGCGAAGCAGAATCAGTTCGTATCCTTCAAGGGTATGACCGTTGCAGGCATCGACGATGCAGAGGGCAACAAGGTTGCTTTCATCTACAACTGGGATGGTTCCGGCGAAGAAGGCAGCGACCTTTACTTCAACGTATCTCTCGGCGAGGCTACTTACCAGTTCGTTGTTGAGTCTTATCTCTGCGGCCCCGATACCGAAGTGTACAAGGCTGTAAAGGCTCTCAAGGTCGGCGACGTTATCGATATGGAAGGCTTCCTGTACTGGTACAACGGAGTGAATCCGCACATCGTCAGCGTAACCGTTAAGTAATTTTCTATAATGTAAAACAGGCTGTAAAAGAAGAGTCTGCAATCCAAGTAAAGGGTTGCAGACTCGTTAAATTTTCCGCCAGCGTTCTTTCATAAACCTGAATCAGTGAAACT
>DLOO01000001.1:0-150 GCA_002479645.1 Lachnoclostridium sp. UBA7482
AGGCTGCTTACGAAAAGTACACCTATAATTACCGTTATATCGATCAGTACAATGCGGCGATTAGGGAGCTGTGCTCCGAGCTTGGCGTTACCTATATTGATAACGACGGGATTGTTATGCAGCATAAAGAAGAATTTGAGGGCGACGGCG
>DLOO01000001.1:260-2302 GCA_002479645.1 Lachnoclostridium sp. UBA7482
CCGCCTGCTCGTCCGCGCGCGCTCACGATTCGGGAAATGCGCAGGGATAAGATTACCCCGCTCGCCATGGATGAGGTGAGAGCGGAAATGCTCGCCGACAGCAGCGTAGGCGAACTTAAAGAGGCTTCCCCGAGGCAGCTTCTTCGCGAGCTCGGCAAAAGCGATGCAGAGCTTTTTGCGGGCATTCCTGCCGATATGGAAGGCATGTACTGGTATGCGGATTATCTGATGGATGCGAGAGAGGTTCTGGTGATTAAGAGTGATGACGGGCAGTGGCTTTTACGGTGCGGCGAGGCGCTGAGGGCGCGCGCGGACGAGCAGGCGGAGCTTTTTGCAACCTATGAACCGGTGCAGAGTGCGTATCTGTCGGCGGCGGTTGTTGAGGTAAAGCAGGGCGTTTTGTATTATTTTGTCGGGGCAGACGCGGAGGCGCAGAGCGACCTGATCGAAAAGCTGCTGAAGAAGGCGAGAGGGTAAAAAGATGGTATTTTCCGGTTTGACATTTCTGACCACCTTTTTGCCGGCGGTTATCATTCTGTATTATTTGTGCTTTTTGATTCCGGAACGCTTTGGCAGAAATCGTGTGAAAAATGCCGTCCTTTTGCTGGCAAGCTTCTGGGTTTATGCCTGGGGCGAGCCGGTGTATCTGGTGTTTCTGCTGTTAAGTGTAGGCGTCAATTATCTGTTCGGTTTGGAAATCGGCGATTTCTGTGAGGAACATCCGAACGGGGAACGGCGAAATTACCGGCTTGCCGCCGGGGTGATTTTCAATGTGGCGTTTCTGTGCTGCTATAAGTATATGGGGCTTGGGCTTTCCACCTTTGCGCAGTTTACGGGATACACCCCGAATGTAACGGTACCGAAGCTTCCGGTCGGTATTTCCTTTTATACCTTCCAGGCGATTTCCTACCTGGTGGATTTGTCCAAGGGAAAACTGAAATGTGAGAGAAATCCGTTTCGGTTTGCGCTTTACATTTCCCTGTTCCCACAGCTGATTGCGGGACCGATTGTGACTTATACCGAGATTCGCGACCAGCTGATTGCAAGGCATGAGACGCTTGACGGATTTGCAATGGGAACGAAACGGCTGATTCAGGGACTTTCCAAAAAGGTGCTGATTGCCAATACCGCCGGTGCGATGTACGAAACGATTCGCAGCGGAACGGCGATGGAGGGAGGGGCGCCGGGCGTGGTTCTGTCGTGGCTTGCGGCTTTTGCGTACACGATGCAGATTTATTTTGACTTTTCCGGCTATTCGGATATGGCTGTCGGTATGGGACAGATTTTCGGGCTTTGCCTGCCGGAGAACTTCCTGCACCCGTACACGTCAAAGAGTATCCGCGAATTTTTCCGCAAATGGCATGTAACCCTTTCGCAGTGGTTCCGTGATTATGTCTACATCCCACTTGGAGGCAGCCGTCGCGGGAATCTGATTACGGCGCGTAATCTGTTGATTGTGTGGGCGCTGACGGGCATGTGGCACGGAGCGGCGTGGAATTTCCTCTTATGGGGACTTTATTTCGGTGTTCTGCTTCTGCTGGAGCGGTTTTTGATTGACCGGATTCGGAAGTTCATTCCGGAATTTGTGCAGTGGACGGTGACCTTCCTGCTTGTTGTCTTCGGATGGGTACTGTTCTCGGGTACGGAAGCTTCGGCGCTTACCGGGGCGATGCGCGGGCTGTTCGGAGCCTACGGCGTATGCCAGAAGGGGGCAATGCTTTATCTGCGTGCTTACGGGCCGGTGCTGCTTGCGGCGCTTCTTTTGTCGGTGAACCTTCCCCAGCGGTTGATTGGCCGGTTGTATGAGAAGGTGTTTGTTAAGACGCCGGTGCTTGGCGGAATCATTTACTGGTGTTTTTACGGTGCGCTTGCGGTGATGTCGATTGCGGGACTGGTTTCCGACAGTTACCAGCCGTTTTTGTATTTCCGCTTCTAACTGAAACTGACTTGGAATGATACAAATGAGGTATTTACGGATATGAAGGAACAACAGGCAATGCCCGCAGGGCAGAAGCTTTTTGCCGCAAGCAGCACCGGCCCGT
>DLOO01000001.1:2320-5855 GCA_002479645.1 Lachnoclostridium sp. UBA7482
GGGAGAAAAGAGGCGGCGCTTTCGGAGCGGGAGCAGCGAATGCTTGCGGGATGTCCGGATTTAACGCTGAAAAGCTATCTTTCGGGTGACTTCCAGGCACGGTACGAGGCGTATCTGGCGGATCAGATGCCGGGACGCGATCTTCTTTACAGCCGTTATCAGGAGGGCAAATACCTGACCGGTAATCGGTACTTCGGAGATTATCTCGCCGGGGAAGAGGGAAGTGTACTGGCGCTTGCAAAGCCGTGGAAGAAAGAATATCGAACGAATCTGGCATGGTTTCTGGCAACGCTTGCCGGGCAAATGCCGAACGGTTCTAAGGTGATAATGCTTGCACCGGAGGCTTCGCAGGTGATGACCGGATGGGTGCCTGCGGGAGGCTATGCCGGTGACCAGACGGAGGATTTTGAAGCATTTTGCAGGGAAATGAAGGCAGTGGGGGCGTCCGGTGAAGCGTGGCAGGTGACCAATGCGCTTGCGGCGCTTCGGGCTGAAAACGGGNNCGGCAGCCGACTTTACTATAAGGGAGATCACCACTGGAATACCCGCGGCGCATATGTGGCGGCCGGCGAGATTCTTCGTCTTCTCGGGAAGGAAATTCGCGGGGAGGATTATATCTGGCATACTGTGAAAACGGACTTTTTCGGAACGACAGCGGCGGGCAGCGGATTGCTCGGAGACGGCGACGTGATCGAACTCTGTGAGCCGAAGAATTTTCGGTATACGGTCAATTATGTACAGGAGAACCGGAAGGAAACGACCTGTTTTGTTCCGGATAGGCTTTCGGAGATGCAGCCCTATGAGGTGTTTTTTGGGGGAAATTTCGGACAGTTGGATATCCGAACCGAGGCATACGACGAGGGAACCCTGTTAGTAGTGAAGGATTCGTTTGCCAACTGTCTGATTCCGATGCTGCTTCCGCATTATCGCCGTATTGTGGTTGTAGATCCGCGGTATTACACGGGCGATTGGGATTTGCTGACAGAGAGCTTAAAGGTCGGCCCGAATGGATGCGACATTCTGTGGCTGTACCGGCAGAATACACTTGCGGATCTGGATGTTGCGGATTTGCTGTCCAATGCGATTTATAAGTGGGACTTATAAATCGCATTAGTATTTTATGGCTTTTTTTTCTTGCATAAGAGGGTTTCGAGAAATATACTTATTGCGTAAGCCGCAGTTGCTGCTTGGAAACGGAGGAAATAATATGGGCGGATTTTTTGGTGTTGCATCAAAGGAGGATTGCGTATTTGACTTGTTTTTCGGGACTGACTACCACTCTCATCTGGGAACCAGAAGAGCGGGTATGGCAGTATACGGGAAAGAGAATGGATTTGACAAGGCGATTCACTCGGTAGAAAATTCTCCTTTCCGTACCAAATTTGAAAAGGAAGCGAATTCCATGAAGGGAAATCTCGGTATCGGATGTATTTCCGACTTCGAGGCACAGCCGGTTTTCGTGCGTTCCCATCACGGTTCCTTTGCGATTACCACCGTTGGTAAGATAAATAATGCGGATGAAATCGTCGATACGATTTTGAAAAATAATACCCATTTCTTTGAAATGAGTAACGGAGAAATCAATCCGACGGAGTTGGTGGCTTCCATCATCAACCAGAAGGAGAATCTGATTGACGGTATCCGTTATGCACAGGAGCTGGTGGAAGGCTCTCTGTCCCTGCTGATTCTGACTCCCGGGGGCATCTATGCTGCAAGAGACCGTTACGGCCGTACACCGGTTGTTATTGGTAAGAAGGACGGCGCTTACTGTGCAAGCTTTGAAGGATTTGCATTTTTGAACCTGGGATATACCAAGGTGAAGGAACTTGGCCCCGGCGAGATTGTTGTTTTCGACGAAAAGAGCATACATACGCTTGCAGCGCCCGGAACCGAGATGAAGATTTGCACCTTCCTTTGGGTTTACTACGGCTATCCTTCCTCGTTTTACGAAGGAATCAGCGTAGAAAAGATGCGTTACAACTGCGGAGCCAATATGGCAAGGCGTGATAATGTGAAGCCGGACGTTGTTGCCGGCGTACCGGATTCCGGAACCGCACATGCGGTTGGTTATGCCAATGCATCCGGCGTGCCGTTCTCCCGTCCGTTAATTAAGTATACGCCTACTTGGCCGCGCTCTTTTATGCCGACCATCCAGAGTAAGCGTGACTTGATTGCAAAGATGAAGCTGATTGCGGTACAGGATTTGATTGAAGATCAGAGCCTGCTGATTATTGACGACTCTATCGTGCGCGGAACGCAGCTTCGCGAGACGGCCGAATTCCTGATGGAAAGCGGCGCGAAGGAGGTTCATGTCCGGCCTGCCTGCCCGCCCCTTTTGTTCGGCTGTAAGTATCTGAACTTCTCCCGTTCAAGAAGTGAGATGGAATTGATTGCCCGTCGCTGCATTGTTGAACTTGAAGGAACCGAGGAGGTTTCCGAGGAACGCCTGAAGGTATATGCGAATCCGGACACCGAAGAGTATCGCAGGATGGAAGCGTTGATTGGCAGAAAGCTGAAATTCACATCGCTTCGTTTCAACCGTCTTGACGATATGCTGGATTCTGTAGGCATCGACCATTGCAAATTGTGTACTTACTGCTGGAACGGAGAAGAATAATTCATGAGAGACGTATTTGAGTTTGCCTGTAACGCGGTTCTTCCGCTTTTACTGCTGATTCTGGCCGGTTATTGTTTCCGCCGGATGAAACTGGTAAATGATGAGTTTGTACGCGTCGGCAATAAGCTGGTTTTTTACGTTTGTCTTCCTATGTACCTGTTTTACAATATTTATCAGATTGAAGAGTTGAAGGACATCCGCTGGGATGTTCTTCTTTATGCCCTTTTTATGGTTGTATTGTTTTTCGGAATGGGAATGCTGACGGTACATTTTCTGATTAAAGACCCTAAGCAGAAGGGCGTTATCCTGCAATGCACATTCCGTTCTAATTTTGCGATTATCGGGATTCCTCTGGCGGAATCGTTAGGGGGAATGGAAGGTGTTCAGGTGGCCGCCCTGCTGTCGGCGGTGACGATTCCGGTTTATAATATCCTGGCGGTTGTTGCACTCTCCATGTATCTGCCGGGAAAGGAAGACGAGGATGGAAGGAAGACGATTGACTGCCGGGCAATCCTTAAAAAAATAGCGAAGAATCCGCTGATTATCGGCGTACTTCTCGGCGTCGCATGTCTGGTAGTTCGTTCGTTACTTCCGAAGGTTGACGGAGAACCGATATTTATGCTGCGCAGCCAGGGGAAGATTCTTTATCAGGCGGTTGCCAAGCTGTCCGCTGTGGCGTCGCCGCTTGCATTGCTTGTGCTGGGCGGGCAGTTTTCCATTAAGACGGCGCAGCAGAAGCGGCGCGAAATTGTTATCGGAACAGTGCTTCGGGATATTATTGTTCCGGTCATTGCATTGGGAATGACATTTGTTTTATCACATCTTGCGGACTGGTTTACGGCATCGCCTGCGGTGTATGCGGCATTTACGGCGCTGTATGGCGCGCCGGTAGCGGTAGCCAGTGCGATTATGGCGGGG
>DLOO01000028.1:0-5498 GCA_002479645.1 Lachnoclostridium sp. UBA7482
CGATTGTTATTCTTGCAAGAACCGCCGGTGAGGATCGCGACAACAAGGGGGAAGAAGGCTCTTACCTGCTTTCCCAAGAAGAACATCGGATGCTTGCCGAGGTGTGCAGGGCATTTGAGCGTGTTGCGGTTGTCTGCAACGTCGGCAACATCATTGATTTCGGTTTCATCGAAACTTATCAGCCCGGGGCAGTTTTGCTTGCATGGCAGGGCGGCATGATGGGACCCGAGGGGACGGTGGATCTTTTGTGCGGCAGGGTAAATCCGTCCGGTAAGCTCACAGATACCGTCGCTTATCGGATTGAAGATTATCCTTCCAATGAGAACTTCGGCGACCCGAACCGTGACATTTATCAGGAAGATATTTATGTCGGGTATCGTTATTTTGAAACCGCGGCAAAGGACAAGGTGCAGTTTCCGTTTGGTTTCGGTCTTTCTTATACGACCTTTAGAATCGAACTTCAAAAGGCGGCTTTCGACGGCGAATACTGCTTTGCGGCATTTAACGTAACCAACACCGGCGACGTGGCGGGAAAAGAGGTTGTTGAGCTTTACATGGAGGCTCCGCAGGGGAAGCTCGGCAAGCCTGCCCGAGTGCTTGTTGGATTTGAAAAGACGGGACTTCTTGCACCCGGCGAGACGCAGACCTGTGTTTTGTCCGTTACGAAACGGGAATTTGCCTCCTATGATGATGCGGGCGTGACGGCATATCCCTCCTCGCTGATGCTCGAAAAGGGCGTCTACCGTTTGTACGGCGGCAGGGATGTCCGCAGCGCAGCGGAAATCCTGTCCTTTACCATTGAGGAAGATGAGCTTGTGGAAGAGCTTTCCGAGGCAATGAAACCGGTTGTCGCCTATGAACGCTTCCGTCCGGTGGAGGGAAGCGACGGCTTAACCATGGGAAGAGAGGCAGCGCCGCTTCGCAAGGGCGAGGCAGAGCGTTTCGTGCCGGAATATCCGGAATATACCGGAGATAAAGGATATAAGCTTGCCGATGTGATGACCGGCAAGGTGACGATGGAGGAATTCGTAGCGCAGCTTTCGATCGATGACCTTTGCTGCATCGTTCGCGGCGAGGGTATGGGAAGTGCGAGAGTAACGCCGGGAACGGCGTCGGCATTTGGCGGCGTGTCTGAGTCTCTGGCAGGCTTTGGCATTCCCTGCGGCTGCTGCTCCGATGGCCCGAGCGGTCTGCGTCTCGACGTCGGAACGAAGGCGTTCAGCTTCCCGAACGGTACGATGCTTGCATCCACCTACAATCTGGAGCTCGTCGAAGAGCTTTTCTCCGTAGTTGGCGCGGAGCTTCGCAAGAATAAGGTAGATACGCTTCTCGGTCCCGGTATGAACATCCATCGTCATCCGTACAACGGACGTAACTTTGAATATTTCAGTGAGGACCCGCTCATTACCGGCCGTATGGCGGTAGCGGAGATTAGCGGTCTGGCAGCCGCCGGGGTGACCGGAACGCTGAAGCATTTCTGCGGCAACAATCAGGAGACGAACCGCTACTTTATCGACAGCGTTATTTCCGAGCGTGCGCTTCGCGAGATTTATCTCAAGGGCTTTGAAATCGCGGTTCGCGAGGGCGAGGCATTTCTGATTATGACAACCTACGGACGTGTAAACGGGCTGTGGACGGCAACCGATTATGAGTTAAATACGACCGTTCTCCGCGACCAGTGGTATTTTGACGGCATGGTAATGACCGACTGGTGGGCTGCACTCAGCACCAACGGCCGCGAGGACCCTTTGGGGCAGTGGGGCGGACGTTCTAACTTTGCCGAGATGGTTTCCTGTCAAAATGACGTTTACATGTGCTGTCCGGACGGAAGCAAGAATGACCATGGGGACAATACGCTTGCGATGTACGAGGAGGGCAGGCTGAGCCGCAACGAGCTTTGCCGTTCGGCTGCAAATATCTGCGGCGCACTGCTCCGACTGCCTGCAATGCAGCGTCTTCTCGGATGTGACGCCGAAGTGAAGGTGGTAAATGCCGGTAAGGACTGGGAGCAGACCATTAACGAGGATGTGCAGTATTTCCGCTTGGACGATACGGCGGAGATTTCCGGAGACGGCATCGACACCAGACGCGGTCAGAGTTACGCCTTCGGACTGAAGCTGTCCCGTATGGGCGGTTACCGCATGGAGATTACCGCAGCGGCAGAAGGCTCCGCACTTTCTCAGATGCCGGTTACGCTGTTTTGTTCCGGCATCCCGATGAAGACCATCACTTGGAACGGAACCGACGGAAAGGAAGTAACGCAGACGGCGAGGCTGTATTTCAATTCCAATTTTGCGATTGAGAGACTTTATTTCAGCCAGAACGGATTGAAGATTAAGAACATCCGCTTTACTTATGAGGTGGGTCTTGAAGAAGCGATGGCAAACAACGAATACGTACACGGATAATAGAAAATTCGGAGTACGGGCGATAGATGGCAAAACAACCTCCGGCGCGAGCCGGANNGTTTTGCGTTTGGCTCCATAGGAGCCAAACGCTCCGTCGGATGCGCATTCCAATTACTCGAATTTTACCGGCAGGTCAATCATCTCGGTCTTGATGACGACAAACGGATAGCTGACAAGCTGGGAGACTGCCGCGCCCTCGGAAGGGCCGAGAAGCTCGGTGCGGAGGACGATATGACTTTTCGTAAGATAGCAGGCGGGAATCCGAATCGAGTAACCGCCGGTTTTCTGTGTGCCGTACCCGACCGCAATATATAAGGTGTCTGCGGTGGCGTAGGTTAACTGGAAGGGCTCCTGCCGCCGGTTGTTGATGATCGTCATCAGGTTGGCAGGAATGTCCTTGTCTGCGACGATGGTAAATTCAAGGTCTTTTTCTTTTTGCCCGGCGTCTTCCTTCGAGCCGCAGGAGCAGACGAAAAGCATGCATAACAGCGTGACAGTCAGAAGGATTTTTTTTATGTTCATAGGAGTTCCCCGTCGGAATTTTGGTACATTTTATGTACGAAAAGAAGAAGTATGCACGGAAACTCGGGCATATTTCGGAAATGCCTGCATAAGTATGAAGAGAGGCGGAAAAGCCCGTAAGCTGCGGCTTCGGTTTTTCTGAACTTCGTTGTCTGAAATTGGAGGTATTTCCATGGAATTGTTGAAAAAACATATTCACCGAAATCAGGTGTGCTGCCGGAGTACGATGCAGTTTACGCTGGATGATGATTTCAATGTGCCCGACAGCAAGCCGGATTTGGCGTCTGTGATTACGGCGCGGGGCGCGGTGTACATTCAGGAGGAGAGGATGAACGGCAGCCGGTATTTTGTTAAGGGCGTGCTGCGGTACCGGATTCTTTACACATGCGAGGGCGGCGAACAGCCCTTTGAGGTACTTGAGGGCGAATTGCCGTTTGACGAGGGAATCCATATGGATGAAGAGTGCGACCGGGACGGAATCTCGGTTTACGGGGTGTTGGAGGACTTGTCCGCGAACATGATTCATTCGCGCAAATACAGCGTCAAGGGGCTTGTGCGTCTCAATCTCACCGGAAACCGTCTGGTCGAGGAGGAGGGGGCAGTACAGGTGCAGGGCGACACCTCCGTGCAGGCGCGCTATGAAGATGTGAGTCTGTCCACGGTTGCCGTCAGCAAGAAGGAAAGCTACCGTTATCGGGACAGCATTCTGCTTTCTTCGGGAAAACCGGAAATCGAACGGCTCCTTTATTCCTGTCTCGAGCTTCGCAATGCGGAATTCCGCATGATGGCGGATGCATTTGTCATGAAAGGGGAAATGAACCTCTTCGTCATTTATCAGGGCGAAAACGACGGTATGCGGCAGGCGATTCCCTACGAACAGGAGCTGGCGTTTTCCGCAAATATCGCTATCAGCGGGATAACCGAAGAAATGATCCCGAATATCCGCTGGAAGCTCGGCGATTACAGTGTGACCGTGCAGCCCGATAACGACAATGAGATGCGTGTGCTGGAAATGGAAGCGCCGATTGATTTTAATGTAGTCGCTTACGAGGAGCAGGAAATGGAAATGCTTCGGGATCTCTACTCAACAAACCGTCATCTTGAACCGGTCTGCAAGGAGAGTATCTGTGAAAAGGTGCTTGTGAAAAATTACGGGAAAATGCGTGCAAGCGGGCGGCTGAAAGTGCCCGAGGGTGTGCCGCGGATGATGCGTGACCTGCATACGACCGGAGAAGTGAAACTGGATATGGTTACGGTGGAGGATGGCGGACTGCTTGCCGAGGGTGCGGTGGACGTGTGCCTTTACTATCAGACGGGCGATGATGCGCGGCCGATTTCCGTGCTGACCGGACAGCTGCCGTTTCGTGAGAAGCTGAATGTGCCCGGGATGACAGCGGAAGATCCGAGCCGGTATATGTGCGAAATCTACCCCTCCGTTGACCAGATTGCAACGGTACTCCTCGATGCGGAGGCGGCGGAGGTTAAAGTGGTAATTACGCTGGATACGATGGTGACGGAGCAGCGAAAGGAATGCTTCCTGACTGCCGTGGAGGAGCGGGAATTTACCGAGGAGGAGCTGAGCAGCCGCCCCGGAGTGACCTGCTACTACGTCAAAAAGGGCGACCGTCTGTGGGATATCGGCAAGGCATACGGGGTTCCGCTTGAGCAAATCCGCCGCTATTATGACGGACCGCTGCAGGACCCGATGGCCGTGGGCAGCCGTCTGCTTTTGGTGCGCGCGCCGTTTGTAAAGGCTTAAATCAGCAGTTGGTAAATTCGGTCAGGAACGTCTGACTGCCGTAGCTGCCGGTCTTGAAGGCATAGTAAGCTTCGGAAGCGAGATGGGCGTCTTGGAACAGACCGAACACCGTAGGCCCCGAGCCGCTCATCAGAGCGCCGTCTGCGCCGAGAGCAAGCATCTGTTCTTTGATGGCGGTAATCTCCGGATAGTGCGCGATGGTAACCGTCTCCAAAAGATTGCCGAGGCTGGCAGTCATTTCCGGATAACTGCCGGTTCGGAGCGCGTGAAGCATAGCGTCGATGTCGGGATGTACGGTGTCGGGAGCAAGGTGCAGGTTTTCGTATACGAACCGTGTGGAAACGTTGACGTTCGGCTTTACAACCAGAACCTTGCAGGCAGGCGGTGCGGGCAGAGGGGTCAGTACCTCGCCGATACCTTCCGNNAAGAGCGGTTCCCCCCATCAGGCAGAAAGGAATATCCGCGCCGAGGGAAAGCCCCAGCTCCTTTAATTTCTCATCGGAGAACGGATGGTCGAACAACTCGTTCAGACCGATCAGGGCAGCTGCGGCGTCGGTACTTCCGCCTGCCATTCCGGCAGCGACCGGGATGTGCTTTTCAAGCTCTAAGCAAAATCCCTGTTTGCTGCCGACCGCTTTCAGAAAAAGGCTTGCAGCGTCGTACACCAGATTACCCTTGCCGGTGGGAAGAAATCCCTGGTTCGTCGTAAGAATCAGCTCGTCCTTGACAATCGGGCGAATGGTCAGCTTGTCGAAAAGCTGTATGGTCTGCATAATCATCC
The DNA here is from genome assembly GCA_002479645.1 of Lachnoclostridium sp. UBA7482. Lineage (GTDB taxonomy): Bacteria > Bacillota > Clostridia > Lachnospirales > Lachnospiraceae > ISDg. Next base: position 5,471 of record DLOO01000028.1, read on the forward strand.
GTACGTCATGGTAGCCGTTCGGACGGTG
>DLOO01000028.1:5553-6264 GCA_002479645.1 Lachnoclostridium sp. UBA7482
TCCGGTTTTCTCGTTCGCGTACAGTTTACCATACATACGTCACATTTTCAACAGAGGAAGAGAGGCGCGGCTTACCAGTCGCGCAAAAGCTCCAGCAATCGGAAGCGAAAAGTGATTTTCTGGCGCTCGCAGCGGATGGCGTCGTACTCCTTGGCGTCCAGAACCTCGGCAAGCTTTTGGGAAGACTCCGAAGGAGCTTCCTGCGCCGTGGAATCGGTTTCTGCGGAAATGCCCGGAAACGGCTGAAAGGTCTGTCCGATCTGCGCGCCGGGAAGCGGCGGAACACTCTCTGCCGGCTTAGGGGCGGGTTCGTCAACGACAAGGGCATTGTTCAGGCATAAGGTCGGGAAGAGGATACACCACCAGTTGTGCCCTTCGCCGCTGCCAAGCTCAATCTGCAGAGCCTCGTACATACCGGCGGGCAGGAAGAAATCCTCATACTGCCGAAGCGGGAAGTTGGCGGTCGTCAGCTGCGCGCTGACCGGATAATCGTAGCCCGCGCGAGACAGGGTTGCCTGTGCGATATTGACGATTTCGGACATATGTGCATGAATCCATTCCTTCGCCTCGTCCTTGCTTGCAGCGTCCATGTGGAGCGTCAGGTAGGAGCAGACGGCGTCCCGCACCCTCAGCTTGACCTCCTGATCGCAGGGCAGGTCGGAGTTGGCGCGGATGTGCAGCCGGAGCACCTTATCCGCAATCGAGGTTTGC
>DLOO01000028.1:6296-9072 GCA_002479645.1 Lachnoclostridium sp. UBA7482
GCTTTTCGGGTATATTCCCGCAGTCTCCCTCTCCCCGTTGAGCAGATACAGCAGGAAAACGCAGGCGCTCAGGGAGAGAAGCGCGAGAAACATCGTCAGGATAAACTGAATTTTACGTTTTCTGCGCAGCAGAAATGCGGTATGTATGTCTTCCTTTGCATTGGTAATGATAGCAGCCCTTCTCGGCTGACGGTACATGGTTTCGTTCATAAAAATCCTTCGGATAATCCGAAGCTCCTTTCCGGTTTTACTGACTTCTGTTTTTAATATTCACGGGATTTTGCGGGAATATACCCGAAAAGCAAAAAATATCGCAGGATGCAGGGGGAAAAACCTTGAATATCCTGTGCCGTGGTAGTAAAATGTTAAAGAATATGCCGGCAGCGCCGACGAGCGCTTCGGACCCGGCGGTATACAGGACGGAACCGTTTGCCGGTCATGTCCGGGGTACTGCGGATTGGAGGATAGAATGAAGAAAAAAGTTGCAGTTTTATTCGGAGGACAGTCTTCGGAGCATGACGTTTCCTGTGTCTCCGCAACGACAATTATAGAACATATGAATCGCGATATCTACGAGCCTGTGCTGATTGGTATTCGTAAGGACGGACGCTGGCTGAAGGCAGACAGCGTGGATGCGATTAAGGACGGCAGCTGGAGAGACGGTCAGGTTACTGCCGTGATTTCTCCGGACAGGAGCCAGCACGGCGTGATTTTCCTGACAGACGGTAAGGCAGAGCTTGTGAAGCTGGATTACGTATTTCCGGTGCTTCACGGTCTGTACGGCGAGGACGGAACGGTGCAGGGACTTGTGGAGCTGGCAGGCATCCCGTACGTTGGCTGCGGTGTTTTGGCGTCCGCCGTATCCATGGATAAGCTCTATACGAAGATGATTGTAGATACGCTCGGCATTTGCCAGGCGGCTTATGTGCCGGTTATGAGCTGCGAGCTTGCCGATATGGACGCGGTGATTGCAGGGGTTGAGGCAAAGCTTGCTTACCCGGTATTTGTAAAGCCGAGCAATGCAGGTTCTTCCCAAGGGGTGAACAAGGCGCATGACCGCGGCGAGTTGATTTATGCGCTTACCGAGGCAGCAAAGCATGACCGGAAGATTCTCGTAGAGGAGACGATTGTCGGCCGTGAAATCGAATGTGCGGTACTCGGTAACGGCAGAGAGGCTGCTGCCTCCGGTCTCGGCGAGATTCTGGCAGCAGACGAGTTCTACAGCTATGAAGCAAAGTATTACAATGTCGAATCGAAGACGGTACTCGGTCCCGAGCTTCCGGCAGGTAAGACCGAGGAGATTCGGGAAAATGCCTGTAGGATTTTTCGGGCGGTGGACGGCTTCGGTCTTTCCCGCGTGGATTTCTTCTACGATACCGTAAATGAGCGCGTGGTATTTAATGAAATCAATACGCTGCCCGGATTTACCTCCATCAGCATGTACCCGATGCTTTGGGAGAAGGAAGGTTACTCCAAGAAGGCATTGATTGACAAACTGTTGGAGATGACGGAGACCAGAGGTTGATTGTATGAAGAACTTACCTATCGGCGTATTTGATTCCGGCGTCGGCGGTCTGACTGTCGTAAAGGAAATTATGAGCCAGCTTCCTGATGAGGAAATTATTTATTTCGGCGATACCGCCCGCGTGCCTTACGGCAACAAATCCGGGGAAACCGTTACGGCGTATTCCCGGCAGATTACCCGGTTCCTGCTCTCGAAGCAGGTGAAGGCGGTTGTCATTGCCTGCAATACGGCAAGTGCATTTGCCCTCGAGACGATTCGGCAGGAGGTTCCCGTGCCGATGCTCGGCGTGGTAAAGCCCGGTGCGAAAACCGCAGCCGCAGCGACGCGGAACGGACGAATCGGAGTAATCGGAACCGAAGGCACCGTCCGAAGCGGTCTGTACGAGGAGTATCTGCGGGAGATAAATCCCCGGTGCCGGGTGTACGGACAAGCATGTCCGCTGTTTGTACCGCTTGTGGAGGAGGGGTGGATTCGCGATGAGATAACGAAACAGGTCAGCGACCGATATCTGTCCAATCTCCTGAAAGAGGATGTGGATACGATTGTCCTCGGCTGTACGCATTACCCGCTTTTAAGAGAGGTGGTACAGGAGACGGTCGGCGAGAGGGTAACGCTGGTAAATCCGGCGTATGAAACGGCGCGGGAGCTCAAGAAAATGCTCGCCGAACGGGACTGGTTGAATGACGGCAGCAAGCCGCCGAATCACACCTTTTACGTCAGCGACGGTGCGGAGAAATTTCGTCAGTTTGCAAATTCCATTCTCCCTTGCGAGATGATTGAGACCGGCGATGTGTTTTTGAAGGTATTTTCATTATGAAAAAAGAAGTCTGGATAAGAATGGTCAGCAAAAGCGACGCCGAAGACGGTCCCACCGAGATTCTCTCGAAGGGAAGCTGTTACTTGAAGGACGGTGCGTATCACCTGCTGTATGACGGCATTGAGGATGAGGAATCGAACCGGATTGTGCATCATCGCATCCGCATGACACCCGAGCAGGTGGAGGTCACAAGACGCGGAAGCGGCCGGAGCTATATGGTCTTTCAGGAGGGCAAATCGCACCGGTGCGAATATCAGACTCCCTACGGCACGATGCTTCTGACCTTTGCAACGGATCGGCTGCGTTACGAAGAAGAGGAGAACCGGATAACCGTCGGACTCGAATACCGTATCCTGCTCGAGGATGTGCCTCTTTCGGCAAACAGCATGGAGATTCAGGTGGTGGAGATATAGATAGCACAAAGAAAATCAAAA
>DLOO01000028.1:9178-11516 GCA_002479645.1 Lachnoclostridium sp. UBA7482
TAACATGTCCCGACCCGGTGTTCGCACCGAGGTCGGGACTCTCATTTATTCTGCAGGCTTATCATTTATATCTGTGAAATAGCCGGGAGTAGAGGGGGTGTCAATACAGGCGTAGGTCTTGTCAGTCTTGCTATATGTCGTGCCGTTGCCGCCGACTAACGATGTGCAGTTTGTAAACATTGCGATATCGTTGATTATTTTACTTGTTGTCCACTTAGATCCCGCATAAATGGTTTTGAGATTGCCGGAAGTATACATCATATAGAACATATAGCCCATATTGGTAACTTTGGCAGTATTAAAGCTGCTTACGTCCAGCGAGGTAAGTGCATAACAGTTACGGAACATACTGCTCATATTGGTAACGTTGGCGGTGTTAAAGCGGCTAACGTCCAGCGAGGTAAGCGCCTCACAGTTATTGAACATATCGTCCATAGAGGTAACCTTGGCGGTGTTAAAGCGGCTTACGTCCAGCGAGGTAAGCGCCCTACAGTAATAGAACATCTCGGTCATATTGGTAACGCTGGAGGTGTTAAAGCTGCTTACGTCCAGCGAGGTAAGCGCAGAACAGTAAGAGAACATACTGCTCATATCGGTAACGTTGGCAGTGTCAAAGCTGCTTACGTCCAGCGAGGTAAGCTCAGCACAGCCACAGAACATCTGGTTCATATTGGTAATTTTGGCGGTGTCAAAGCTGCTTACGTCCAGCGAAGTAAGCGCAGAACAGCAATAGAACATCTCGTTCATATTGGTAACGTTGACGGTGTTAAAGCTGCTTAAGTCCAGCGAGGTAAGCGCAGAACAGTAATAGAACATCTCGTTCATATTGGTAACGTTGGCAGTGTCAAAGCTGCTTACATCCAGCGAGGTAAGCAAAATACAGCGATAGAACATCTGGTTCATAGTAACGACTTCTGATGTGTTAAAATTATTAAACTGTATTGACCGAAACTTCAGCCCAGAGAACATCTGACGGCAGTCGGGATTGGCATAAATCGTTGCATCGGACAGAATATATGCGGTATCAGCAGTCACATAAAGCTTTATATGATTCTCCGTTTGACCTATATCGATTCCTTCTATTTCGGTGGTTATCTGCGGGTATTTATTCGCATAATCAAAGACGAGGTTTTTGACGCTCTGCGTGCAGTGGTCATTTAGCAGAGTGTTAAAACTTACTCCATTGATCAATAAGTTTTGAGCTTTCGTAATCTCCAGATCAATCGTTCCGATCTGCTTGGTCTTTGCGTATTTGCCGAGAGTTGCCGTCAGCGGAATTGCTGAAAACAGCAAAAGGCAGAGCACAGGCACAGTATAGCTCTTAAGCCATTTGGAAAATCTGTTCATTTTACCGCCTCCTTTAATCTGTCTGCTCAATATTAGCGTAAACCTTGATGCCTTTCAATTCGGTATCCGGCACAGTCCAGACCGCCTTAAAATACAGTATAAAGTGTTGTTCCTGCGGCTTCGCCCCTGCTTCAAAGCTTCCTGCGTTTGCAAAGGTATAGGTTTTTTTGTCCTCAGAAACCGTTGAGGACATTTGGGTTTTCGGGGTTCCGGATTCTTCTGTCCAAATCTCCATGGTAACGCCCTCGGGCAACGGTTCCGGCAGTTCAATGACCAAATCGTATTTCAGCGCAACCTCGGATGCTTTGCCGCCGTCGTTGTTTTTCATAACAAAACGATATTCCACTTGGAGGCGTTTGTCAAGATCGAGCTCCAATGGAACGTGCGTGTAAGTGTCTGCAATAAAGGCGGCAACCTCAGCGTTCGTGCTGCCGGAAGCCGAAGAACGCAGCTTTGCCCGGGTAAGACCCGTCGTTACAACAGCGCAGAGGATTATCGTAAACAGGTAAAGAATCATCCAACCGCCGTTCGTAAGCTTTTTTTGTTCGCTGTGTGTTTTCACGTTAATTACCACCTTTCCGGAAAAAGTTCGGAAGAAACAGGATCAGCCCTCCGAATAATAGCAGCAAAAGCATCCCGGGGAGAGTTTTCATAAATAGCAAAACCCTTCCCGCAAAAGGCCAGACTGCCGCCAGCCTTGCACGAATCCTCTCGACGCGGATAGGCTTGTCCTCCGTGTTGTTGGCGTCACCCTTCGTCACGGCGATACCGTTCTCGACAGACACCAGACGATGCGTGACAAGGCCGCCGTCTTCGTCCTCATACAGAACAATCTCGCCGGGATGATAGCTGTCCTCGCTGTGAAGCCAGATAAGCGCCCCCACGGGAAGCTCCGGCTCCATGCTGCCGGAGATTACCACCGCGCTCCCCCAGCCGAAAACGGTTGGAAACGGATTGCCTGCGAGTCTTGCCGCCCCGGTATATAAGAGCG
>DLOO01000028.1:11652-11820 GCA_002479645.1 Lachnoclostridium sp. UBA7482
ATGGTCGCCGGTTTGCGGCGGCTGCTCCGGGCCTATCGCTTCGCCGCTTTGCTCGGAGTTAATCGTAAAATCAAGGACGTATGCAGCACCGTTCTGCGCGGCGATTCCCGCAGCGGTATCTGCAGCATTGTCGCCGCCCTGCCAGAGCCACTCCAGCAGATATTCCTT
>DLOO01000028.1:11840-14798 GCA_002479645.1 Lachnoclostridium sp. UBA7482
AAAGAGCGGAAATATCAAGCCACTCGCTTTCGCTGCCCGCAATATATTCCCCGTCCTGCAAAAGTCGGTATCTCATCGGAACGCCCGCCGCGTTCTCGTCGCTGATTTTCATGGTAATCTTCATCGGGAAGCGCGCTGTGTTCTGAACGGTAAAAGCATATTCTCCGCTGCTTTCGGGGGCAATAACGGAAGCCCCGCCGAATGCGGCATTGGAAAATACGTCAAGCAGGGATATCTGCCCCCAGCGGGNNTGTCGAGAACGATGAACGCCTCATCCCCCGTTTCGGGGTCGGCTTTCACTCCGCCGATTCCGGGCGCAGCCAAAAACAGACATATAACCGCCAAAACAGCAAAAATCGCCGCCGGATAAAACGCCGCCATGCGGCGTCTGCATGTTCTGCTCATAATCATCCTCCTCCCTCCCTGTTGAGATTCAGCCTTTGTCTTAGTATACCATGTTTTTACCCGCTCCTTGCGATGCAAAAGTGAGGATGCCGGAACAAGGAAAGCCATGCTTGCATTGTTCCGTTCCGGTATCCGAACGCGCACGCGANNTTCGAGTCTTTTGCCGAAGCGAATGTGCATCGCGAGGGACGCAGCCCCGATATACCATGTCATCAGATATGATACCGCGCCGAGCGAAGCGAGTGTGCATCGCGAGGGGCGTAGCCCTGATATACCATGTCGCAGACATGGTATCATAAGACAGAGGCTGAACACACTGTGCCCAGCCCGTGCGTCGTTTGCTCAGTCAGCCGCATTATGAACAAACGCACGCACGATAATAAGCATCAGTTTTTCTGAGTTGCGGTAACCGTAACCGTAAGCGAAACTTCCGGAGCGGTCTCCGCAATGCCAAGGGCGGTATCTGCGGTATCATCGCCGTCGAACGCCCAGCGCCAGTAAATGGTTGCGGCTTCTGCTCCTACGGCCAGTTCAGGGTCCGAAACCTCTAAGCTCGCTAAGTTATCTTTGTTTTTCCAAGTAACATTATCCAGACTGTACTCAATAGGCACGTTGGCGGTGTTTGCAGTTTCTTCCAGAGCAAGAGAATAGAGAACCGTGACTTCGGAAGCATTTTCAACTGTCAATTCAATCTTGCCGCCCGTACCGGGAGCAATCTTTTTGTCGGCAACATCTGTCTCCGCATCTGTGGTAACATTCCCGTCTTCGTCCAGATCCATAATGGAAGCGAATAAATCACAGGTGAACGTCGTTTCTTTGGCAATGTCCTTATCTCCGACTTTTATCGACCACTTAGCTACCGTAGCTTTTGCCGTGCCTGTCGCACTGGACATATACTTTGCGAGAGTACCGCTGACAACGCAGGTCATCAGCAAACTGAGGCAGAGCATAGCTCCGGCAATACGGATAAGCGGTAAACGCTTGCATAATTTCATCATATAAATCCTCCTTTGCCTTGTTTTGCCGAAAGCTCGTAAAAGCCTTCGTATGTATATAATGACGTGGCTGATACGTCGTTATATTGGGGTCATGTACGCGAAGGCAAAAGTGAAGTTTTTCGAGTCTTTTGCCGAAGCGCTGGTGAAGTTATGGTATCATACCTGTCGGTATGATACCGCGCCGAGCGAAGCGAGTGTGCACCGCGAAGCGTGGCATGTCTGAAAGACATGGTTTAATCGGATATTTTCTCTGATTTCTTTCGGCAGGAAAGGCGGTCGGCCATCCTCGGCACGGCAGAAAACAAACCGAATATCAAAAAAACCGGCAGCATGACACAAAGTACCATTCCCTGCGGCGTCTGAATATACAGGACAAAGCCGCCCAGACCCTTGATATGCGAGCGGTAAACGCCGACAATCTGATTCGGCCGAACCGAATCGGTATCGGGGGTATTGTTTGCGTCGCCCTGCGTGGTATAAACGGTATCATCGCCCTCCCGGGATACTTCGACGATCCGGTGGGTTATGTACACTCCCTCGCTTTTGAAACAGATTACCTCGCCCTTCCGATAAGCCTCGTCCTTGGGAGCGCTGCGAACGATAAGCAAATCATTTTTCTGAAAGAACGGCTTCATGCTGTCCGATTCCACGATAAGGGGCGTATAGCCCATAAAATCGGGCGGCGTACCGGGGTGAATAAGCGAATTTATCAGAAGCGTTAAGCTGACGATAAACCCGGGCAGGAGAACAGCACAGAGGACTATCCCCGCTATCATCGCAATCCGCCCGCCGCGGGTGCGCTGCGGCTTATCCGCCGCCTGCTGCGGAGCTTCGCCTGATTCATAGTTCATACAATTTTCCTTCCGGCTTTTGATTTGGTGCACTTAAATAGGTATATATATGAAAAAGCTCTTAAAAGGTACACTTTTTGAGAGTGCTCCTTTTTGCCGTTGCAAAAAGCCTGAAAGCTACAGAATTTTTTGGAAGATGAAGAAAACATATTGACTTTTTTCACCTTATGTTCTATTGTATACACATATATTTTTCATTGTAAAAAGTGTACCTTTTGAGAGTCTTTTTTCATATATACATATGTGAAATAATGCGCAAAAAGGCAGCAAATCCAATCGGACTGCTGCCTTTTCTTTCATCCCTTATCTGACGAAACTATTTTACACCATGCTCTCTGAGAATCCTCTCAATCTCCGCAGGTTCTACCTCCAATTCGTCTGCAATTTGAGCGATGGTTTTTCCTTTTTGAAGCTTCTTCTGAATTAGGGAAAATAGTGTCTGCTCAATTCCCTGTTCAATTCCGGTCTTGATTCCCTGTTTCATTCCCTGTTCTATTCCCTGCCGAATGCCATCCTTAAAGCCGCCTTCGTACTCCGCCTTCCGGATCTTCTCCTTTTCTTCCGCTTCGTTATACTCAAATATGCTCATGCTGATTGCCTCCGCTCTGTTTTTTGATAGAAACTCCGCCAGAACATCCTGTCCGATGCATTCGTTTACTGCTCTCTTGACTGCCGTCGTCAAATCGTCGCCCGCTTCCGACAAG
>DLOO01000028.1:14888-15055 GCA_002479645.1 Lachnoclostridium sp. UBA7482
TCAAGCTCCGGATTCTCCTCCGGCTTCCCATTCCTTGTCAGAAAGGCATCCGACAGCTTCAGGACTTCCCTTTCCGGTCTTATTTCCCGTCCATTGTAGAACACAAGGAACCTCGGCGCGGGAATCCGAAGCAGGGTTGACGAGTAAATCGTTCGGTCTTTCACCAG
>DLOO01000028.1:15105-15378 GCA_002479645.1 Lachnoclostridium sp. UBA7482
TGCTCGTACAGGTTGAGATGCATATCGATGATAAATGCCAGGTCATTTTTCATGTTTATGTAAATGGCATTTTCAAGGGTAACAACCTCCAGTTCCTCGGGATTCGTGTACGCCGAATGGTTTACCGCATTGTAGAGCTCCAGCAATTCCTTCCTCTCCCGAAAAATCATACTGAACATGGTGCTTTTGTACTGACGGTTTGCTGCAATCGTCATTTCATTTGCCGTAATTGTCTTTTCGTTATCCATTGTGCTATACTTATGCAAAGCATAT
>DLOO01000027.1:0-263 GCA_002479645.1 Lachnoclostridium sp. UBA7482
ACCTCTTAAGGGGGGAAAATGCGGAGCCGGAAGAGCAGAAGCCGCAGTCCTCGCTTGAAGAGATGTTTCAAATAGATTTCTCCTTTTTGGACAGATCGGATGCTGCTGTTTTGGAAAATGCGAAAAAGGGTGCGCAAATGTCGGAGCAGCAAGCGAAGAACCCGAAGGAAGAGTTTGCCGAAGAAGTAATGCCGGAACCGGAGACAGAACCGGAGCCGGTGGAAGAACCGGTGACAGAATCGGAACCGAAGTTTGAGCTTATT
>DLOO01000027.1:402-3149 GCA_002479645.1 Lachnoclostridium sp. UBA7482
AGAAGCGGCTGCGGAATTGTCTGCCGAGGTGACAAAAACGGCGGCGCCCGCAGGTAAGCCGAAAAAGCAGAAAAAAGCCGGGGAAAAGAAAGAAAAGGTCAGGAAAACCAAAGAAAAGAAAGTTAAAGAAAAGAAAGACAAGGTTTCTGCTGTCGAGAGAAAAGCCCAAAGAGAAGCACGGGAGCTTGCTGAATTGACGGCGGATGAGGAAGCATTTAACGAAAAGGTTCACAAGCGTAACGTGAAAAACAGCATTTTGAACGCGATTATGCTTGCGTCTGTCGGAGTATTTCTCATTTGTGCCATTGAGCTTGGCGTTTATTCGTACCAGAGTATACGATATAAAGCTTCGATGGATAAAATCAAAGAGGCGATTCACGGCGGTATTTCCGTTGATGTGTCCGAAAAACTGAATAACATGAAACAGGATAACGGTGATGTACTGGTATTTCCGGACGAGGAAGCATATGAAGTCATGCAGGCGACCAAGAAAGAAGACATCGGTAATGTCTGGGCTGAAAAATATGCTTATCTGGTGGAAAATAATTCGGATTGCTTCGGCTACATCGAGATTCCGGATACAACATTGTCTTATCCGGTTATGTTTACTCCTGAGAAGTATGATTATTATTTATGGAAAAACTTCAGCGGTGAGCATGAGACGCGCGGAACGCCGTTTATGGACGAGGCAACCAAGCTCGGTAAAAGTCAGAATTATCTTATTTATGGCCATAATATGACGGATAACAGTGCATTTGGTACATTGAAGAGATATCTTGAAAAGGCGTATTACCAGAAGCACAAATACATTTATTTCAACACTTCTGTCAGTGAAGGCGTTTACGAGGTCATGGCAGTCGTGAAGACGAAGGTATTTTCCGTTGAGGATAAATGTTTCAAATACTACAAATACGGCGGAGTTCTTACGGAAAAGGAATTTGATACCTACGTCAGCGAGGTTTTGAAGCAGTCGGTTTATAAGACCGGTGTAACTGCCAGCTGGGGCGACCAGCTTATTACACTTTCCACATGCAATCACTACACCGAAATGGGACGTCTGATTATTGTAGCGAAGCGTATTCTCTAAGAGATGGGGACAAAGTGTTTTGTCTGGGAGGAATAAATCTTATGGGGATTCAGATTTTTCGGCCTCCGATTGAAGAGGCGGAGCGGATCATTGTCATCAGTGATATTCATGGGGATTACAATGTTTTGGTGGAACTTCTGGAGCAGCTGCACTACTCCAAGGAGGATGTTTTGCTGGTGCTGGGGGATATTATCGAGCGCGGACCGCAAAATTTGGCAACACTGCGTCTCCTGATGCAGATGGAAGAGGAATTTCCGGTATTTGCACTATTGGGAAACAACGACATGATTGTCCGCGAAATCGAGCGTCCCGACCGCAACGACAAGTTACTCCAATACATGCTTTCACGGAAAAAAAGCATTTTGTGGGAAATGTGCCGCGAAATGTCGATTGATGTTGATGAAAAAACCGATATTACCGCATTGAAAATACTTCTTCGGGAGCATTTTGCACCGGAAATTGAGTTTATCCGGCAGCTTCCGCACGTAATTGAGACGGAGCATTACCTGTTCGCACATGCACAGGCTCTTCCCGGGAAGCCGGAGGATTGGAATCCTTCGGATGTTCTGCGAGGGGATTATTTTATGAACAAGGGCTATGTTTTTGACAAGTATGTTATTGTCGGGCACTACCCGGCGGTTCTTTACCGTGATAACTGCCGTGATGCGAATCCGCTTGTTCGGGAACAACAGAAAATCATCACCATTGATGGCGGTCTGCAGCTCAAACCGGACGGACAGTTAAATGCGCTGATTATCCATAAAAACCGTGAAAATCCGTTTGAATTTACTTATGCTGATGGTAAGCCGAAGGCGAGAGCCCTCAACAGTCAGTTGGCAGGTGATTTCTGCCATATGCTTGTTTGGCCGGATAATCAGGTGAAGATTCTTCGGGAAGAAAATGATTTCGCCTATTGTCGTCACAAAAAGACCGAAGAGCATTACTGGATTCCGAAGAGTTTTCTGTGGGAGCAGGAGGACGGCTGGCACACGAACGACTATCTGGACTATCAGATTCGCGTGACAATGGGAGATATTGTATCGGTACTTTTGAAAACGTCCCGCGGATATCTGATTAAGAAGGATGGCGTGACCGGGTGGTATTACGGTATGCTGGAAATGTTATAAAACAATCTGAAATGTTAATATGTGAATAAATAAAGCCTCCGAAGGGAAGATGAGTCCGGGCACGATTGCGGTGCAGGACTTGAAATCTTTTTCGGAGGCTTTTTGCTGCATGGAAAACACAGGCGTTGCTCATTGACGGATATTATTGCTTATCTGCGTCCTGCATGCGCTTAACGGCGGCAGAAAGCATCAGCTTGATTCGGTTCAGCTGATTTACCTCGCTGGCGCCGGGGTCATAGTCAACGGCTACGATGTTGGACTCGGGATAACGTAAGCGCAATTCCTTGATTACACCCTTGCCGACGATATGGTTCGGCAGGCAGGCAAACGGCTGTGCACAGACAATATTCGGAGCGCCGCTCTTAATCAGCTCAATCATTTCCGCCGTTAGAAACCAGCCCTCACCGGTCATGTTGCCAAGGGAGACAATCGGTTTGGCGTATTCCTGAAGAGTCTTGATATCCGCAGGGGCGTGGAATCGCCTGCTCTTGCGAAGCGGCTCGGCGGCAGCCTTGCGGTAATGCTCGATAAAT
>DLOO01000027.1:3213-7425 GCA_002479645.1 Lachnoclostridium sp. UBA7482
GCTGTAGTGGAAGAAATCAATCAGATCGGGGCATACCGCCTCGGCGCCTTCCTGTTCCAGCAAATCCACAACGTAATTGTTGGCGGCAGGAAGAAATTTGACCAGAATCTCACCGACGATACCAACGCGCGGTTTCCGAAGGTTTTCATCGATCGGAAGCGCATCAAATGCAGCAACAATGTTTCGGCAATTCTTCTTAAATTCCCCTGTTTTGCCCTTTTTGAGTGATTCGGAGCAGATGCTTACCCATTTGCGGTGCAGGGCGTTGGCAGCGCCTTTTTCGATCTCGTAAGGACGGGTACGGTACAGGACGCGCATAAACAGATCACCATAAACCAAAGCCTGAATAACACGCTTCAATAGTCCGAAGCTGTATTGGAGACCGGGGTTCTTTTCGATGCCGCCGGTACTTAAAGAGACAACCGGAATGTGCGCATAACCCGCCTTGATTAAGGCGCGCCGAATAAAGCCGATGTAGTTGGTTGCACGGCATCCGCCACCGGTCTGTGTGATGAAGACAGCGACCTTGTTGAGGTCGTAACGACCGGAATTTAAGGCTTCCATAATCTGACCGACAACGATTAGGGAAGGGTAGCAGGCATCGTTATTTACATACTTTAGTCCGACGTCGACAACGGAGCGGCTGTCCGTGCCTCCGAGAATCTCACAGCGATAACCGCAGGCATGAAGCGCCGGCTCAAGAAGCTCGAAATGAATCGGTGACATCTGCGGCGCAAGCAGGGTATATTCTTCACGCATGTTTTCCGTGAATAGAGGACGGTTGAATGCGGAGGAGGTAATTGTACGGTCAATGCCCTTACGCCGGCGGTCACGAATTGCCGACAGAAGGGAGCGGACACGGATGCGGGCAGCCCCCAGCGTGTTGACTTCATCAATCTTCAGTACGGTGTAAATCTTGCCGGCGGAAGTCAAAATATCAGAAACTCCGTCCGTAGTTACCGCATCCAGACCACAGCCGAAGGAGTTGAGCTGAATCAGCTCGAGGTTATCCTGTGTGCGGACAAATGCGGCGGCATTGTAAAGTCTGGTATGGTACATCCACTGGTCTACAACCAGCATCGGACGGTCGACCTTTCCAAGGTGGCTGACACTGTCTTCGGTAAGGACGGCAACACCGTAGGAACAAATCATATCCGGGATACCATGGTGAATCTCCGGGTCGATATGGTAAGGGCGACCGGCAAGTACGATGCCCAGACGGCCGGTTTCTTTCAGATATTCGAGGGTTTCTTCCCCCTTTTTGCGGATGTCTTCTTTCTTCCGAAGCTGTTCTGCCCAGGCGTCTTTTACAGCCTTGCGAATCTCTGATTCAGGGATTTTATGAGCCTTAAAATGGCGAACGAGGCAGTCTGCAACCGTTTTTTCGGATTCGAGCGAAAGAAAAGGATTTTCAAAAATGACGGGAGAGGTTTTTAATTCATCCACATTATTTTTGATGTTTTCGGCATAGGAGGTAACAATCGGGCAGTTGTAGTGGTTGCCGGAATGTTCATCCTCGTTATGCTCGTAAGGTACGCACGGATAGAAAATGTACGGTACATTCTGATGCATCAGCCAGGAAATATGACCGTGAACAAGCTTTGCCGGATAGCATTCGGATTCGCTGGGGATGGATTCAATACCCAGCTCGTAAATTTTACGTGTGGATGCAGGGGAAAGAACCACCTGATACCCAAGCTTAGTAAAGAACGTGAACCAGAATGGATAGTTTTCGTACATGTTGAGTACGCGGGGAATACCGACCTTACCTCGGGGCGCTTTGTTTTCGGTCAAAGGCTCATAATCGAAGGTGGATTTCAATTTATAGTCGAAAAGATTCGGAATCTTGTCCTTGTTCTTTTCTTTGCCGATACCGCGCTCACAACGGTTGCCGGATACAAACTGGCGACCGCCGGAGAAACGGTTAATGGTCAAAAGACAGGCGTTGGTACAGCCCTTACAGCGTGCCATGGAGGTTTCAAACTTGAGTTCGCTGATATCCTCTGGAGAGAGCAGAGTGGTCATAACGCCCTCGTAATGCTCGCGTGCAATCAAGGCAGCACCGAAGGCGCCCATGATGCCGGCAATGTCCGGACGGATAGCCTCGCAGCCGCTGATTCGCTCAAAGCTGCGAAGAACGGCATCGTTATAGAAGGTGCCGCCCTGAACAACGATGTTTTCGCCGAGATCCTTCGGGTCGGTAATCTTGATAACTTTATAAAGCGCATTTTTGATAACGGAATAAGCAAGACCGGCGGAAATATCGGCAACGGTAGCGCCTTCCTTCTGAGCCTGTTTAACCTTGGAATTCATAAATACGGTACAACGGGAACCGAGGTCAATCGGATTCTTGGCGTAGAGAGCAATTTTGGCGAAATCCTCTACCTGATAGCTTAGGCTCTTGGCGAAGGTTTCGATAAAGGAACCGCAGCCGCTTGAGCAGGCTTCATTTAACTGAACCTTGTCAACGGTGTCGTTTTTGATTTTGATGCATTTCATGTCCTGACCGCCGATGTCGAGGATACAGTCAACCGAAGGATTGAAAAATGCGGCGGCATAATAGTGCGCTACGGTTTCTACTTCGCCCTCGTCAAGCATCAGGGCAGACTTAATCAGCGCCTCGCCGTAACCGGTGGAACAGGTACGGACAATGCGGGCGCTTTCCGGAAGGAGCGAATAAATCTCTTTCAGCGCATGAATCGTGGTTTTTAACAGACTTCCGTTATTGTTGCTGTAAAAGCTGTGCAGGAGGGCGCCGTCCTCGCCAATCAGAGCAAGCTTGGTCGTTGTGGAGCCGGCGTCGATACCGAGGAAGCAGTCTCCTTCGTAGTCGGCAAGCGGAGACTTCGTTACGGTATGTTTTTTATGTCGTTCGGTAAATTCATCATATTCGTGTTTGTCTCTGAAAAGCGGATCAAGACGCGTAACCTCAAACTGCATCTCGATTCCCTTTTCAAGGCGCGTCTGCATGTCGGTAAGGGAAATCGTTTTGGAACCCTCAGAGGACATTGCAGAACCGATGGCGGCGAACAAATGCGAATGGTCGGGAGCATAAATGTGCTCGTCCGTGAGCTTTAAGGTACGGATAAATGCCGCACGAAGCTCGGTAAGGAAATGCAGCGGACCGCCGAGGAAGGCAACATTTCCGCGAATCGGCTTAAAGTNNCGCTGATGGTCTGGTTAACAACAGCCTGGAAAATCGAAGCGGAGAGGTCAGGCTTGGTTGCACCTTCGTTAATCAAGGGCTGAATATCGGATTTGGCAAATACGCCGCAGCGTGCGGCAATCGGGTAAAGGGCATTGTATTTTTTCGCGTATTCATTGAGGCCTGCGGCGTCCGTCTTCAAAAGGCTTGCCATCTGGTCGATAAAGGAACCGGTACCGCCGGCACAAATTCCGTTCATACGCTGATCGATTCCGTTTGTGAAATAAATAATCTTGGCGTCCTCGCCGCCGAGCTCAATGGCGACGTCTGTCTGAGGCGCGTAATAGGTCAGGGCAGTGGATACGGCAACAACCTCCTGAACGAAAGGCGTATCCAAATGTTTCGCAATGGTCAGACCGCCGGAACCGGTAATTACCGGGGCAACGGCAAGATCTCCGAGCTTAGCGACGGCCTTTCGGATCAAACCGGCAAGGGTTGACTGAATATTGGCAAAATGACGCTCGTAATCGGAAAACAATACCTGATTATCCTCATCAATAATTGCAATTTTTACGGTTGTGGAACCGATATCAATACCGAATCTGTAATTATGGTTCATGTTACTTGAAAACCTCCGCTTTATAAAAAGGCAAAGCCCAATCGGGCTTGTGCCGTACATATCGTTTTGGAAACGACCACACAGAGTTGATTATACGACAAATGTTTTTATTTATCAACAGGAAATTCCTTTCGTAAGGGCTGCCGGGGAACGAATCGGGGGCATGTTTCATACAATAACATCAAAATTATTTCAGAGGGTATGATGATGTATCAGTACAGTAAAAGCAACGGAATGGTGTATCGGGTTCAGCCGGGGGATACGGTATACAGCATTGGAAGGCGTTTTCAGGTGCCGGTGCCGGTTCTCCTTGCCGCCAATCCGGGAATTGAAGTGACCAATCTGCAAATCGGTTACGAGATGTGTATCCCTGTAAAATGCGGCTGCAATCGTCGGGGATATTCTGATTAGAAAAGGATAATTCGGAAATTCAAAGGAATTTCCCATG
>DLOO01000027.1:7452-7666 GCA_002479645.1 Lachnoclostridium sp. UBA7482
ATAAAACTCCTGCATTTGTGCGGAGAGAAAGAAAACATAAGTGAGGTTTTCCTATGGGAAAGAAGTACATGAGCGGAATTGTCGCAGAAAAAAACGACCTCGGTTCCGGAATTGTGGATTTGTGGCTGATTGCTCCCGAAATTGCTGCGCAGGCAAGACCGGGACAGTTTCTTATACTGTATTGTGCCGACGGCAGCAGACTTCTGCCGAGACC
>DLOO01000027.1:7695-7828 GCA_002479645.1 Lachnoclostridium sp. UBA7482
CGGCTGGTATTCCGTCTGGTCGGAGAAGGTACCAAAGAGATTGCAGCAACCGGACTGTTTGGCAGTGTTTCCGTCTTAGGACCGCTCGGTAACGGATATGCGGAGGTGAAAGAAGCGAAGCCGCTTCTGATTG
>DLOO01000027.1:7880-8107 GCA_002479645.1 Lachnoclostridium sp. UBA7482
CGGTCGTGCTCGGCTACCGTGATGCTAATTTGTTCCTGAAGTCCGAATTTGACGAGTTTGCAACGGTTTATGTGGCAACGGATGACGGTAGCGTCGGCACGAAGGGAACGGTTGTGGATGCGATTCGTCAGAATGATTTTGCGTTTGAATGGATTGGTTCCTGCGGTCCGATGCCGATGCTTCGCGGGGTCAAGGCGCTTGGCGAGGAGAAGAATGTTCCGACGTTT
>DLOO01000027.1:8212-8348 GCA_002479645.1 Lachnoclostridium sp. UBA7482
TATTTGATGCACAGGAGGTGGAAATCGGATGAAGATGGAAGTGAATTTTGCGGGTGTGACATTGAAAAATCCCGTAACGACAGCCTCCGGCACCTTTGGCTCCGGAATCGAGTTCAGCGAATTTGTTGATTTGAAC
>DLOO01000027.1:8461-12245 GCA_002479645.1 Lachnoclostridium sp. UBA7482
ATGTGTTTATGGAAAGAGATCTTCCGTTTCTTGCGAAATATGATACGAAAGTCATTGTAAATGTGTGCGGCAAAACTCCCGAAGAGTATTGTGAGACGGTGGAACGCCTGCAGGACTCGACGGCGGATTTGCTGGAAATCAATATTTCCTGCCCGAATGTGAAAGAGGGCGGTATTGCCTTCGGACAGAATCCTGCGATGGTTGAGGATATTACGCGCAGGATTAAAGCGGTTGCTAAGCAGCCGGTTATTATGAAGTTGAGCCCCAATGTAACCGATATTACGGAGACGGCAAGAGCCGCAGAGGCAGGCGGTGCGGATGGTTTATCACTAATCAATACGTTAACCGGTATGAAGATTGACATTTACCGCAGACGCTTTGCCCTTGCAAATCGCACCGGCGGTCTGTCCGGCCCGGCGATTAAGCCGGTTGCGGTTCGTATGGTAAATCAGGTGGCAAATGCCGTAAAGATTCCGATTATCGGTATGGGTGGTATCCGTACGGCAGAGGATGCACTGGAATTTTTGATGGCAGGTGCAACCATGGTTGGCATCGGCACGGCGAATTTCCATAATCCGCAGACCACGATAGAGGTTATTGAAGGGATCGAGCGTTTCTGCGATGCCCAGGGCATTCAGGATATTCGGGAAATTATCGGTTGTGTGAACCGCTAGGGGATACATAAGAGTAGGAATAAAAGGAAAACACCCCGAAAGCCTTGAAAATGCAAGGTTTTCGGGGATTTCTTTACTTTAATTGTACCATATTCGTACCATTACAAGCTCCGTAAATTCAGAAGCTGTTACTCTATGATTATACTGTCAATTCCCGAAAATTCGGGAACAATGATAGATTGTATGCCTGCTTTTATTTCTTCTTTTACGCCTGTTATGCAGCACGCTTTTAACCCTCCGATACTTTTACAGTCGTCCTCAATCAGGATATCCGGTTTCAGCTGTTCCACAATTTCACTATATGCTTCCCCTTTATTCCTGCATAAAATTTCCGTATATGACATGCCGTAAAAATCGACAACCCGCTTTATGAAGTTGTATCTATTTTTACGAACGTAGGAACAAAGATATACTTCATAGCCTTTCCCATACCATGTATTGACGATACGAACTGCATTTCCAATTGGTTTATATCCGTATTTTGAAAAGAAGAATAAGAAAGGTTTGGTATAGAAGGTTGTTCCCTCTATAAAAATCATGATCCGCATATGTTCTTGTACCTCAAGTCCCGATTTGTCTTTCAAATACGAAATGATTGTACCACGAATTTGTAAAAATTTCTACTTTCGCTTTTCTATTTTCTAAAGTTTTGCTATAATAATGAAATAGAGCTTAATGCACGGAAAATATTTTGGGAAAAGGAGAAAAAAATGATTTACAGGGAGTATCAGAATCTTACGTTGTCCGGACTGGGACTTGGAATGATGCGGCTTCCGGTTGTCGACGGCAACGATGGCATCATTGATGAGAAGGCTGTAGAGGAAATGATTGCCTATGCGATGGAGCAGGGAATTAACTACTATGACACCGCATGGGGATATCACAACGGTCAGTCTGAGCTTGCGGCGGGACGCGTTTTGTCAAAGTACCCGCGGGAAAGCTTTTGTCTTGCCAGCAAATTCCCCGGCTATGACAATACGAACATGCCTAAAGTAAAAGAGATTTTTGAAGAACAGCTGAAAAAATGTCAGACGCCGTACTTCGATTTCTATATGTTCCATAATGTGTATGAAGGGAATATCGACGATTATCTTGACCCCGGATTCGGTATTTTGGAGTATCTTCTTGAACAGAAGAAAAATGGCAGAATCAGGCATCTGGGTTTTTCCTGCCATGGCGCCTATGATGTTATGAAGCGCTTTTTGGAAGCCTATGGAGAGCATATGGAATTCTGTCAGCTCCAGCTGAATTATATGGACTGGCATTTCCAGAAATGCGATGAAAAGGTAGAGCTTTGCCGTGAGTATAACATCCCTGTATGGGTTATGGAGCCCCTGCGCGGAGGTAAACTTTGCAATCTTCCGGAAGAAATGGTAAACAAACTCTCGGCAATGCGTCCGGAGGAGACCGCACCCGGATGGGCGTTCCGCTTCTTGCAGAGCATCCCGGGAGTTACGGTTGTTCTTTCCGGTATGTCCAATATGGAACAGCTGAAGGAAAATATCAAAACATGGGAAACGGAAGCGCCGCTTGACGAAGAGGAGTTTGCAGAGCTTGTTGCCATGATGGATGAGGAAACCAAGAAAGCCGGACTTCCGTGTACCGCTTGTCATTATTGTACCAGTCATTGCCCGATGGAACTTCCGATTCCGGAGCTGATTGCACTTTACAACGAGCATATGTCTACCAAGGGAGGCTTTTTGGCGCCGATGGCAGTGAGCTCTATGCCGGAGGATAAGAGACCCGGTAATTGTATCGGATGTACCGCCTGCGAGCAGGTATGCCCGCAGCAGATTACGATTTCCGAAACAATGGCGCATTTTTCGGAAATGCTCGGAATGTAAGCGGATAATTGATGAGAGTATGCGGAAGGATTTCCGGGAAAAACACGTAGAAAATAAGGGCTTCACAGCCTGTAAAACAAGGAGAATATTATGGAACAGTACAAGCAGGAATTTATTGATTTTATGGTAGAAAGTAAGGTTCTCAAGTTTGGCAGCTTTACCTTGAAAAGCGGACGTCAGTCCCCGTTCTTTATGAATGTGGGCGCTTACGTTACCGGTTCTCAGCTTCGTCGCCTCGGAGAGTATTACGCAAAGGCAATTCATGATACCTACGGAGATGATTTTGATGTGATTTTCGGACCGGCTTACAAGGGAATTCCGCTTGCGGTAATTACCGCGATTGCATACTTTAACCTGTATGGAAAGGAGGTGCGTTACTGCTCCAACCGTAAGGAGGTAAAGGATCATGGAGATACCGGCATCCTGCTTGGTTCCGGGCTTCAGGATGGTGACCGCATTGTTGTTGTCGAGGATGTTACTACCTCCGGTAAGTCCATGGAGGAGACGATTCCGATTCTTCGTGCACAGGCTGACGTTATCCTCGTAGGCTTGATGGTATCTCTCAATCGTATGGAGCGTGGAAAAGGCGAAAAGGGCGCACTGGAGGAGATTCGCGAGCTTTATGACATGCCTACCGCAGCAATTGTATCCATGGAAGAGGTTGTTTCTTACCTTTACAACAAGGAAGTTAACGGAGAGATTCTAATCAATGACGAACTTAAGGCAGCCATAGATGCTTACTATGAGCAGTACGGTGCAAAATAATGGACGGTTGTTTGAAGAAAAGCGATTATTACTTTGATTTGCCGCAGGAGCTGATTGCACAGGACCCGCTTGAAGACCGTGCATCTTCGCGGCTTCTTACGGTAAATCGGGAGACAGGGGAATTTTCCCACAGGCATTTTCGTGAGATAAAAGACGATTTCCGTCTTCAATAATATCGCAAATGGTAGCCAGTAATTTGCCGTTGCTAATGCTGACACGGTCACCGATTTTCAAGCGCTTACCCGGACGAACCAACGTTTCAAAACGCCTGTCCGAAAGACGTTTCAGAAGGAAAATCTCCACCTGCGCCCCCTTACCGACCGCCGTCGGCATTCCTTCGCCGGTTCGCGGGAGGCGTTCACCGAACAAACGCGCGGGGATAACCTTCGTGTCATTGATAACAAGACAATCGCCGGGCTGCAGGTATTCTTTTATCTCACGAAAATGCCTGTGGGAAAATTCCCCTGTCTCCCGATTTACCGTAAGAAGCCGCGAAGATGC
>DLOO01000082.1:0-4730 GCA_002479645.1 Lachnoclostridium sp. UBA7482
ATCAACAGAATTATTGATGATACTCCGTATATAAACGACCTTCAAAAGACCTTCTACAAGACAATTTTGAAGGAACGTAAAGAAAAAATACTCGACGTATCATTAGAAAAACTCCGTAAGCGTGAGCGCGTTCTAAAGCGCAAGAGCGTTAAAACAAACTAACAGTTAATCAGGGGGATAGAGATTACTATGGTAAATGCAGGCCTAATACTGGAGGGCGGCGGTATGCGCGGTGTTTATACCGCGGGTGTTTTGGATTATTTTTTAGAACAGGGGCTTTTCTTTGACCACAATTACGGAGTGTCCGCCGGTTCGGTTATGCTTTGCAGCTATCTGTCAAGGCAAAAAGGGCGTTCCCTCGACGTCTACACGCGTTTCTGCGCGGACAAACGTTATTGCAGCGTGCGCAGCCTGCTGTTTACCGGCGATTTGTTCGGCGTCAAATTCTGTTACTACGACATTCCCGAGCGGCTGCTCCCCTTTGATTTCGACGCCTACGACGCCTTTGAGGGCAAGGCATACGCAGTCGTTACCAACGTAAAGGACGGCAGTCCGGAATATTTGCCTATGAAGGAAATGCACACCATCGGTATTGAGTCCGTGCGTGCTTCCTCCTCCATGCCGTTAGTGTCCCGTATGGTACCGATTAACGGAGAAAAATACCTGGACGGCGGCATGTCCGACTCCATCCCGATTCGCCGCTCCATCGCCGACGGCAACCGGAAAAATGTCGTAATCATGACAAAGGAAATCGGGTACCGCAGAAAGCCTTCTTCCATCGGCTGGCTGCTTCGCCTGCGTTATCCCCTCCGCCGCAAACTCGTCGACCGCATGATAAACCGTCATGAACAATACAACGATACTCTGGATTTTATTTCGTCCGAAGTAAAAGCCGGCAGAGCATTTCTGATTCAGCCGAAGAAGCGGGGAAATGTCGGCCGCATCGAAAAAGATCCGGAGAAATTGAAAGCCCTCTACGAAGAAGGCTATCGCGACGCCGGGGAAATATATCCGGAGCTTATCCGGTTTTTGGAAAAATAAAGGGGTGCCGTCTGCACTCCCTTTTTTTCATACCTTATTTTTCCGCCATCAGCCATCGGTACACGACAGCATACAGCACTGCTGCCAGCACAAACGCCCCGATAACATCCACAATCGAATGCTGCTTCAGGAATACCGTAGAGCAGATAATCAGCGTACCAAGCAGGGTAATCCCCCATTTGCATGCGGGTTTCTTCGCAATGATACGGCTGCGCCATACGGCAATCAGAACGCCAAGCGTGTTGAACACATGGATGCTCGGGAATACGTTGGTCGGCGTGTCGGTTCCGTAGAGAGAGGCTACAATCCGCATAGCAATATTTTCCCGCTCCATATTTTCAGGACGCAGTGTCAGTCCGTTCGGATATGCAAAGGAAATGATAATAAACAATGTCATACCCGCATACAGAAGCGCAATCATGCGGATATATTCCTCCTTATCGCGAAAGAAAAACATCACAAAGAACAATGCCATAAACGGGAACCAGATATAGTACGGGAAAATGAACCACTCCACGAAGGGAATCTTATCGTCGAGGCCGATGTTGATGATATGAAAGTCCTCTGTCACCATCCGCTCCGCCATCGTGAAGAAAAACATGTACACCGGAAAATACAGTGCGGTCCACCAATATCTCAACTTCTCTTTTGTAAGCATGTTTTCACCTTCCTCTCTCATCCGATATCCCATATTCCATATTCCCGGTCGAATCGGCAGCCTTTGCCGTTTAATTAAAATGATAAATCTTCTTTGCAATCGAATAACCGATGCGGATAATGCGGTTCCACACAGGTCCGTTTTTCATAACCGCTTTTGATAACCACTGCCGTCTCATATACTCATAGGCGCCGGCATAACAGTCGCGTACATTTTTCCAGAAATTTTTCTTTGCCGCAAGCGCCTCGTCTGTTCCCTTGATGACATAAAGGGAGGATACAATTGCCGACAGAATGACACAATACTGGGACATATAGTAACGAAGCTTCGGCTCCTCTACCTCGCAAAGCTCATGCATCCCGTACATGGTATACGCTACGGTCTCCTGCTGATCAATACGCTCCAGAAGCTTTGTCTCATTGACGCTCTGATCCTCACGGCCGATATAATAGTGATAAATATCCGTATCAAAATAATAAATATTCTTAACAAAGGGCAGCGGATAATACACGAACAGATTATCCACATAAAACGTATGCTTCGGAAGCTCCAGATTGATATCCAGAAGAAGCTGTGTCCGGTAAATCACCGAATGCATCAGGATATACTGCCCAAGCGCAAAGGTTCCGATATCATGCCAGGTAAATTCCTGCTCCACCGGAAGCACATGCCCATAGCTGATTTCCTTCTTCTTTGTTCCGACCTTTTCATAGACATAGTTCCCTACGATCATGTCGTATTCCTTTTCCTCAGCACGCTTTTCCTTCAAAAACCCGATAATCCGGCGAAGCGCCTTCGTATTGAGCCAGTCATCGCTGTCCAAAACCTTGTAATACAGACCGGTTGCCAGATGAAATCCCGTCACTACGGCATCCCCATGTCCGCCGTTTTCTTTATAATGATAACGGACAACATCCGGAAAACGCTCCATATATTCTTCGGCAATCGCAGCGGTTCCGTCCGTGGAACCGTCATCCACCACAATTACCTCAATCTGCGGATCTGCCTGTACTACCGAATCCAGCGCCCGCTTTATATAGGCTTCTGAATTGTAGCACGGAATCGCAACCGTCAGAATCTTCTCCATAACCATTCTCCTTTAGGGATTCCATTACAGTACCAGTCCCGTATCCTCCGGGCAGCCCATCATCAGATTCATACACTGTACCGCCGCACCCGACGCACCCTTTCCGAGGTTGTCAAAACGGGCTGCCAAATAAATGCGGTCTTCGCTTCCGCTTACCAGAATCTCCATTCCGTCCCAGCCGGAGCGGGTATTTCCGGCAAAGAATCCGCCGAGCGCATCGGTCTCTTCCGCATCAAGAACATGAATAAACTTCTGTCCCTGATAATACCCGGTGAAAAAATCACGAATCTCCTGTACCGTCATCGGCTTTGCGAGAAGCCCGGAGGCAACCGGAACCGAAACAACCATACCGCTGTAATAATCCGCGACAATCGGAGTGAACAAAGGCTCTTTCGCAAGGCCTGCAATCATCTTCATTTCTTTTAGATGCTTATGCTGCTGGGTAAGCGCATATGCTCTCGGCGCGTCAAGCTCCGCCAGCCGCCCCTCTGCCTCATAAGCGGCAATCATCTTCTTACCGCCGCCGCTGTAGCCGGTCAGGGAGTAGCTGACAAGCGGATAATCCGCAGGCAGAATACCTTCCTTTACAAGCGGATAAATNNAAATAATTGCGACAAATCCGGAGGCATGGCATCCGGGATTGGCAATTCTCTTGCCCTCGCAGATGTTCCTGCGGAATTCCGGAGACAATTCCGGGAAACCGTAAGCCCAGCCTGCTTCTGTACGATGTGCCGTAGAAGCATCGATAATTCTTACATGATCCTCGGTTACGAGCGATACCGCCTCCCTGGNNCCGGGCTGCCGCATCCGGCAGACAAAGGAACGTGATGTCGGATGCGTTAATCATCTTCTGACGCTCCGCAGGCTCCTTTCTCAATTCCGGGTCGATTTTCAGAAGCTCAATATCTTCTCTGCCCTCTAGTCTCTCAAAAATCCGAAGTCCGGTAGTACCCTCGCTGCCATCAATATATATCTTTGTTTTCATTGTACTTCTCCAAACGTATTTCATTTATTCCCTATTTTGCCACTTATCCCATATCCTAACACTTTTACGGGAATTTTACAACCATTTCCGTTATAACAATTCCTAATTGCAAAGACACACAAAGCGTGGCGGCTGCAAACAACCACCACGCTCGTCATTTCCCATTTATCCCATTGGTCTTTGTTATTACTTTTCAAATTTCCAGTAATCCATAGTATAGCCTTCGCCGTCAAATACCATTACCAGGTCATGCTTACCGGTTACAGTCGTAAGAAGCTTGGTCGTCAGCTCCTGATACTCGCCGCCTTCGGTTTCCTTCACACGCAGATATCCGATAATCTCACCGTCCGGTGCATCAAGGCGCAGCTGAACATTGCCGCTCACACCGGCTGCCGCCTTCACACATGCGGTAAATGCCCCCGCACCCTCTTCGCCGAAATCCACACCGTAGAGTGCAAGCCAGTCGCCATTGTCAATGCCGCACAGCTCCATGTTGCCGGAACCGCAGCGAATGCTCTCCTCGCCGAGCTGGGTCGTATCCAGACCGCCCATGGTCGCCATCGTTTCTGCCTCAACCTTTTCATAAGGATTTAACGTACCGATTTGCTCAAGGGAGGTACGGTTTACGGAAGGAACGGTCGGGATGCTGCCGTCTTCGTTAACGGTAAGCTTGGTAATGCTGGTTGCACGGTAACCGCCCTTAATGCCCATCGGCTTCTCAAGAATCTGAGTATGATATGTAATATACCATTCGTCGTGGAACCGGAACAGGCAGTGATGGTTGTTGCCGTAGCAGCCGTAATAGGTTCCGGGGTTTTTAAGAATTACGCCCTGGAAGGTAAACGGCCCCATCGGATCCTTGGAGGTCATATATGCAATCTGTGCATTGCTGATGCCGAGCTCCTCGGTTGCCTCCTTCGGAACGTTCCAGTTGGTACAGTAGGAATAATAGTACGTAT
>DLOO01000082.1:4843-8214 GCA_002479645.1 Lachnoclostridium sp. UBA7482
GAACCCCGCCGCCGAAATACAGATAGCCGGTACCGTCATCATCCACCAGAACCGCAGGGTCAAAGAGCCAGTCAACGGTATTGCAATTCGGGGTACGGCGGCTGATAAGCGCCTTGCCGAGCGGGTCCTCGAAAGGTCCAATCGGGCTGTCGGAAGTCAGAACGCCGATACCGTTGCCGCCATTTGCAAAGTAGATAAAGAATTTGGTTACGCCGTCGATTTCCTTATAAGCCACTGCCGGAGCCCAGGAGTTATTGCCCCAGATTGCCGCGCCCTTCATGCTGGCTGCCTTAATACTGCCATGGTCGGTCCAGTTCACAAGGTCGGCGGAGGAAATAACATTCAAAGTGTAAATCTTACTGAAGCTGTTGTCCTTTACCGTGCCGTCTGCGTTATACTCCACAACATCGCCGGTCATATAAAGGTACACACGTCCGTCATACACAATCGCATACGGGTCGGCGCCCAAACGCTGGGTCATAACCGGCGTATCGTATCCGAATTGCTTCAAAGTTGCCGCCAGCCGCACTGAGGAAAACTCCTCATCCAATTTCTTTTTCAGTTCTTCGTTAATAATCTGCATACCGTTCTCCTCTTCTATCGGCGTCGGTGTCGGTGTCAGCGTCGCCGATTCTGTTGTTTGTGCCCCACTTGTAGGGGCGTTGGTAGGTTTGTTTTCTGTTTTCTCGTCACCGCAGGCAGTCAGCATACTCATTGTCAACGCAGCGGCCAGTCCGAGTGTCATAATTTTTCGATACTTCATTTTGCTTTTCGCACCCCCCTATGCGTACAGGCGGTGATACTTCTCCTTCAGATATTCTATAAAATAGTGTGCATTGAACTTCTCGCCGGTTGTCTTAACCAAAAGCTCGTTACAGCCGTACAGCTTGCCGTACCGGTGAATGTTCTTGCCGAGATACTTCTTAATTGCGGTAAGATCCGATGCTTCCAAACAGGCGTCGACATTGATTTCCTTCTTCATTGCACAAAGCAGCTGCGCGCCAATGGCGCTGCCGATGGCATAGGACGGGAAATACCCGAAATTCCCCCACGCCCAATGGGTATCCTGCAGCACACCCTCGCGGTCCGTATCGGGTGCAATGCCGAGATATTCCCTGCATTTGTCCTTCCATGCCCGCGGCAAATCCTCCACCGCAAGCTCGCCGCGAATCAGCAGCTTTTCCAGCTCGTAGCGCACCATAATATGCAGGCAGTAGGTAAGCTCATCCGCCTCCGTACGAATCAGGCTCGGCTGCGATTTGTTGATTGCCTTGATAAACGCCTCCAGGGAAATGCCCGCAAGCTGTTCCGGATACAGCGCAAGGAGCTTCGGGTACAGCGGCTTCCAGAAAGCCTCGCTTCGTCCCAGAATATTTTCATAAAATCGGGACTGACTCTCATGCATCGCCATAGTCGCACCGCCGCCGATAGGGGTCTGCGTCAGTTCATCTGCAATCCCCAATTCGTAGATTCCGTGTCCGCCCTCGTGAATGACCGAGAACATGGCGCTCGGAAGGCTATCTTCATAGAAATGGTTGGTAATGCGTACATCCTTGTTGTGCAGATTCGTGGTAAAGGGATGCGCGCTCTCTGCGATAACACCCTTTTCCTTTTCAAATCCGATGTAGTAGGCAAGCATCTCACAGAATTCCCGCTGCTGATCCGCCGGGTAATTCTTATAGAGGAAGCTGTCGGGAATCGAATCTGCTTTCGCCGCCATTTCCTTTACAAGCGGCACAAGTCCTTCGCGCAAAGCAGCAAAGAATTCGTCCAGATCCTTCTCGGTAAAATCCGGCTCATAATCGGAAAGCAGTACATCGTACAGACTCTGTCCTTCTTTTCTGCGATATCCTGCAAAACGCTTCTGTGTCTCCACAATCTCTTTCAAATAAGGCGCGAAGCTTGCAAAATCATCTTCTTCCCTTGCTTTTGCCCACACAACCGCCGCCTTCATGGTCAGCTCCTGAAAAGCACGGTATTCGTCCTTCGGAATGACCTCCAGCTGCTCGTAATCTCTATTCAATTCGCGTACAACTGCCCGCTCCTTCTCGGACAAAGCGTCTTTCTCTGCCGTCAGCTTTTCCAGCAGCTGCCGAATCTCCGGCTTCAAAAATGCCTCGAGATATGCTGCGGAAAGCGCGCCCACCATACGGCTGCTCTGCGCATTTGCCGCCTCGGGCGCCAGAGTTTCGTTATCCCACTGGAACAAGGTCAGCGCCGTCTGCAATGCCTGCACCGGCTCCAGATACTCCTCCAGCTTCTGAAAATTCTCATTCATCGTTTCTAATGCCTCCCCGTATAGAAATCCTTCCGTTGATTGCCGCCGTCCGCGTGCGGATACTCAACCGGACTAATATATCAATTTTATCTTTTGCATACACTTCTGTCAAGAAAATACAGAATAATTATGCAATTTCCTCACGGCAGGCTTTCTGCCACGCACAGCGCTCCGTACCCCGCCTGCGGATTGGGCCATTCGGCAAATCCGGGCAGCTGCCGCGCGCCTCGAATCAAATAGGCTTTCAGTTTCTCCCCGTACAGGAACGGGTCATTTCCGCGCACAATTCCCCATTCCATAAGGAGCGCGGCTCCTCCGGTCACAAACGGCGCAGCAAAGGAGGTTCCGGTGTTTCTGGCGTAACCGCCGCCTGGACTTGTCGTCAGGACGTCGACTCCCGGTGCGCAGATGTCAGGCTTCACCCCTCCGCCCCGCAGAAATCCCTGTCCGCTGAATGCCGCAAACCGTCCGGTTGCGCCGTTGTACGCCGATACGGTAACGACTCGCTCCGCCGTAGAGGGAATCGTAAGCGNNCGTAAAAATGCCGTCGTCCGATTGGTGCGTTCAGCGACCGGAAGCCACAGATCCACATTTCCCGCAATGCTCCGCCCCGGGGTCAGCCGCATCCGCCAGACGCCCTGCGAAAGAAATTCCGTCCCTGCCGGAAGCATTTCCAGCAGAAGCTCCTGCTGCGTCGTTGCCGGAGTCGGTTCCGCAAAATAGTAAATCACCCGCGCTCCGGCAAGCCTGGTTCCGACGCTGCGCTCCCCCGGGGTCAGCCGCAGGCTCGTACCGTCGGGCGCTACCAAATCCACCGTAACATCATCGTAGTAATTTTTCCATAACTGGAGGCTGATATTCGTCTCCCCCGCGCCGATGACATATTCGATATCCTGCGGGGCAGAATTTGTCCCAAGCTGTGCAGATGCGTGCCGCCCGGTGATACCCTCGTTTCCCGAGCCGACAACCAGGCTTGCCCGATACGCCGCTGCCGCCCGGTTCAGGAAATTCTCCGTAAGCGAATTGCCGGTGTGCGAACCGTAATTGTTGCCGTAGCTGATGTTGATTGCAATCGGTTTTTCGGCTGCCTCTG
>DLOO01000015.1:0-162 GCA_002479645.1 Lachnoclostridium sp. UBA7482
CAAATGCTCTTTCCAATACTAGTTAAACGGAAGCTCATCTTCAATTCCGTCAGGAATGTTCATGAAATCTCCGTTTCCACCATTGTTTACGGGTCTTGCATTGGTGAATCCACCGTTGCTCCCGCCTGCTGCGCCAGATGCGCTCTTACTCTCAGCAAATTC
>DLOO01000015.1:245-3139 GCA_002479645.1 Lachnoclostridium sp. UBA7482
GACGGAAATACTTCTCCGCGAACTCAGCACCCTTACCAAATACGGTACAGCTGATGAAATCTGCGTCCGGCTGCCCTTCACGCTTAAATCTGCGGTCTACAGCTAACGTATAGCGGCAAACAGCAGTAGCATTGGCGCCCTGAGAATAACGAACTTCGGGGTCTCTTGTGAGACGTCCCATCAAAATGACTTTGTTCATAAGGATTACCTCCTCTTACTCTTCGTCACGTCTAACGCACAAATAACGGATGACATTGTCCATGATTCGAACTCTCTGCTCGATCTCAGCAGGAACAGTTGCCTCCGCATCGAACTGGATGAAGTAGTAGTAACCTTCGTTCATCTTCTGAACTTCGTAAGCCAGTCTTTTCTTACCCTGATTCTCAACCTCGGTGATGACACCGCCGAATCTGGTAACAAGGTTCTTTGCAGCCTCAACTACTGCATCTCTGGCCTCGTCCTCGATCTTTGCACTTACAACTAACGCTAATTCGTACTTGTTCATAGTTGTCTCGCACCTCCTTTTGGTCTCTGGCCCTCTTTCGAGAGCAAGGAAATTGTGTAGTTTATCACGTTTTTTCATTGTAGCATAACCCCAATCAGGATGCAAGCATTATTTTTACTTTTTTTGCCGTCCGGAATAAACAAAGAGTTTCGCTCGCGNNCGCCGAGCGCGTGCCGATTTATCGGCTGGCTTCCTTTCGCGCGCGTGCGCATCCATCGCGAAGCTTTTTTGTTGCATAGGAAATTCAAAGGAATTTCCTACGCAACAAAAAAGGGAGGAACCTACTCGGTTTCTCCCTCTCGGCGAATCGCCCTGATATTCTTTTCAATTTGTACTCTCGGCGCCATAATCTGATGGGAACAGCCGATACAGCGCATACGGAAATCAATCCCGGTACGCAGAACCTCCCACTCAAAACTACCGCAGGGATGAGGTTTCTTCAGCCTTACAACATCACCGACCCGAACATCCATGGTTACATCCTCCTGCAAAATCATCCGATTGCATCAAGCTGCATTCTCTTATGCTTCGATAATATAAGATAATCGGAAAACATGCAAGTGTTTTTCGCGGGTTCTTTTATCGGCTGTTCTAAAATCAAAGAGGATATTCGCAATCCGCTTCGCTACTTGTTCATAACCTTACTGCTTCCGATCCGCGGGGTCCTCGTCTTCTTCATTTGCCCGAAGATACAAAAGAGGATTTACCGGGTTCCCGTCCTTCGTCAATTTCAGGAACAGGTGCGTCCCCTCCAGGGAATAATAGCGTGTCGGTACGGCAACCTCGCCCACCGGGTCGCCTTCCTTTACGGAATCGCCGACCTTAAGCTTGCTTTCCTTCAGCTGTCCGTAAAGCATGGTATAACCGTCGCCCATGGCAATAGATACGCAATTCCCGCGCATATCGTCCTTCACCACCTCGGTAACGATACCGTCCGCAGCAGCAACTACGCTCTCCCCTTCCTTAGCAGAAAGAAGCACGCCGTCGTTGACACGGAACGTATTTAACGTCTTGTGGTAAATGATGTGCTCCATGCTGTAAGGCATCAGAACATTGCCAAGAACCGGCCAGTTCAGGCTCTGTTCTCCCGGGAATTTCAAGGAAGCCATTGCATCGGCGCCGGTTTCAACCGTCTGATTGGAAGGGCTCTTTGTCGGCTTTGCGGCTTCCGTAGGAGTCTTGTCAGGCTTATTTGTAGGCTTTGTATTGTCAGGCGCCTTGTCTGCGGAGCCGGTCGGAGCTGCGGACGTCGGCTTAGAAAGCGAATGCGTCGGCTTCTTGTCAGGCGCCTTTGTCGGCTTCCTCGTCGGGTCCAGCTCGGCAAAGGAACCCTGCGGCGGAACCATTGTCGTCGGCGATGGAGACATCTCGATTTTCAAATTCGGTTCCTCATTAAATGCAATTCCCGCGTAAATCAGGCCTGCGATTGCCACAATGCCAACGCCAGATGTAATATATGCCCGGTATTTGGATTGACGATACGTTTTTCTTTTTTTATCAGTCATAATGAACCTCCTGTGTTTTTGAATTTACCCTTAGTTTTGCCCGCGTGTCGGGATTTATACCATCGAAAAAAACCTTTTCTTTTGTTTTTTTATATGATAAGATGAAGAAAATTCAAAAAAAGCGGTTTTTACGAAATCGCGGAGGGAGAATATGGGTACACTGTTTGTAATCCTGGCATTTCTTATATTTTTTGTTGTAACACTGCCGTTTTGCGTACTGCTCTTTATTATTCGCATTTTCAACACCAGACTTGCTGCAAGGCTTGCGCAGCCGATTGTCTGCTACGGGTTTCGTTTTATTATGTGGTCTGCCGGCGGCAAGCCGACAATCGAAGGATTAGAGAATATTCCGATGGACACGCCGGTGCTTTTTACCTCGAATCACCGCAGTTATTTTGACGTTGTACTTGCCTACGGGGCGCTTCCCTGCACCAAGATCACCGGATTTATTGCCAAGAAGGAAATTGCCAAGGTTCCGCTTCTGAATCTCTGGATGATTCTCCTGCATTGCAAATTTCTGGATCGCGAGAACCCCAGAAAAGGTCTCCGAACGATTCAGGACGCAATAAACGATGTTAAGAAGGGCTGGTCGATGTTTATCATGCCCGAGGGCACCAGAAACCAGGCCGATGAGATGCTGCCCTTTAAGCCCGGCAGTCTGAAAGTTGCCGAGCGTACCGGCTGCCCGATTGTTCCGGTGGCAATTACCGGTACCGACGACATGTTCGAGAAACATGTTCCGTGGGTTCACGGCGCCAAGATTAAGATTCGCTTCGGCGCTCCGATTCCAACGGGCGGTATTGACCGCGAGGCAAAGCGGCTGCTGGCTGAAAACACACAGGCCGCGATTGAAGCGATGATTAAGGAGCTTCCTGTATAATTCA
>DLOO01000022.1:0-270 GCA_002479645.1 Lachnoclostridium sp. UBA7482
TCGGACAATGCACCGTAGATATCAACCTCGCAGGATACCGGAATACCCTTAGCGGTCAAACGGCTGTTAACGTAGCAGGGAACGAACTTGAACTGGGTCTGGAATGCAGGCCAGCACTTTCCGGCGATTGCTACATACTGACGGCTGCCCTTGTGTGCCTCAACCCAGTCAAGAAGGGTCAACTCATACTGAGCAAGCTTTGCAAGAACCTCAGGTCTCTTGTTGCCTGCGCCAAGCTCTGCTTCCATATCAGCAACTACAGCAGGGATT
>DLOO01000022.1:303-11955 GCA_002479645.1 Lachnoclostridium sp. UBA7482
ATGGTCCTGCAATGATTTGTGCGTTATAAAGCTGCTTAATCGGAGCGTTGCAGGCAAGGAAGTTGAGCGGTCTGGGACCAAAGGAAATAATCTTGAGATTGCGTACGGCAACTACTGCCTTAGCAATCGGAACAAACTCGTTAATCATATCGGCACATTCCTCAGCGGTACCAACCGGGTACTCAGGGATGTATGCTTTCAGATTGCGAAGCTTCAGGTTGTAGCTTGCATTAAGTACACCGCAGTAAGCATCGCCACGGCCATCCATAAGGTCGGCCTGAGACTCCTCGGCAGCTGCACAAATCATTGCAGGACCATCGAAATGCTTTACAAGCAAGGTCTCAGCAATTTCGGGGCCGAAGTTTCCGAGATATACACAGAGGGCATTACAGCCTTCCTTCTTCAAATCCTCTACGGCTTCCAGCATCTGAATCTCACTCTCTACGATACAGACGGGACATTCGTAAATTTCACTTGCGTCATACTTAGCCTTGTAAGCCTCTACGAGAGCTTTTCTTCTGTTTACGGAAAGACTTTCCGGGAAACAGTCACGGCTGACAGCAACGATACCAATTTTAATTTTTGGCATATTGTTCATTGTTCACACCCAAACCTTTCATTCAAAAATTTGTTAAACCGACATGATTTGCGGACGGGCAATGCTCGTCAAATCAATATAGTTTGCTAACAGCATAATTATAACTGTTAGAAGTTGGGGTGTCAATCAATTCGTGCGAAATCAGGGGAATTTTTGGAGAAAAAATGTATGGGATTTCGCGCGATGTGTCTTTGCAGCGGGCGAGGATGCTTGCATAATGCGTCAACTTATGGTAAAGTATTTTAGGCTGTTTGTTTGTGAGCGAGGACGGACAGCGTTATTCTAAGTATTTTTGGGATATGAGAGGCGGGAGCTTTTCGATTTCCGGTTATAAATCGCTCGGAAATGAGGACAAGATGAAAAGAAAACAGTTGGTATTTTTGGGGATTTTATTTTGCCTGTGCCTTTCCTTTACGGGATGTAAGAAGGAGAGCAAGGTGACGCTCGGAGAGTATAAGGGAATTACATATAAGCCTTTGTCGGTGGAGGTTTCCGATACGGAGGTTCAGGCTGCCCTAAATCAGGTGGTCAGTGCGGAGACGACGTATTTGACCGACCGGACGAGAAAGGGTACAGAGGTCAAGGACGGCGACTGGCTGCGAATTGACTATACCGGAAAGCTGAAGGATTCGGATCAGACGTTTAGCGGCGGTTCCGCAAAGGATAAGCGTTTGCAGATTGGCTCCGGCAAATTCATCCCCGGCTTCGAGGACGCACTGATTGGCCAGAAGGTTGGCGAGATTGCCGTCATCAATGTGACGTTTCCTACGGACTATGCGGTAAATCCGGATATGGCCGGCAAGGAAGTAGTATTTATGGTAACGATTCATGAAGTTCTGATGGCAAAGGTACCGGAACTTACCGACGCCCTGATTGAAAAGTATACCGAGGGCGCCCATAAGACGATTGCGTCTTACAAATCGTATGTTACAGAGTATTTGAAGCAGGAGAAGGAAACAAAAGCGAAGGAAGCAGCCCGTGAAACGATTCTCAAGAAAGTAATTTCCAATGCATCCTTTGATTATGTCAACAAGGACGACGTGAAAGAGTATGAGAAGAAGGTTCTTTCTTATTATGAGGCAATTGCGAAGCGTTTCTCCGTAAGCCTTGAGACTTATGTTTCTTACTATTATGATAAAACCATGGATGAGTTTAATGAGGACATCCACAGTATTGCAGAGAGTACCGTAAAGGAGCAGCTGGTACTCGAAAAGATAGCGGAAAAGGAAAATATTACCCTGTCGGACGAGCAGTATCAGAGTATGCTGCAGAACTACATGGAGCGTTATAATTACGAAGATAAAGAGGCAATGGAGAAGGATTATACCATAGAAAATCTCCGAAAGAGTATGATTTACGATCTGACGATTGATTTCCTGATTGCAAATGCGGTTGCGGAGAAATAAACGAAAGGAAAAGAATATGAGAAAGACAAAGGTTATTTGTACAATCGGTCCTGCTTGCGAGGATGAAAATACGCTGACGGAAATGTGTCTGGCAGGGATGAATGTAGCAAGGCTGAATTTTTCACATGGTACCCATGACGAGCATCAGAAAAAGTTTGATATGATAAAGAAGGTACGTGAAAAACTTAATCTTCCTATAGCAATTATGCTTGATACAAAAGGACCGGAATATAGAATAAAGACATTTGCGGATAAAAGAATTGTATTATCGGAAGGCGATTCCTTCACATTTACGACAGAGGATGTGATAGGAAATCAGGAAATTGTATCGGTTAATTATGAGCATTTGATTGAAGATTTGCAGATTGGTGATACCATAACCGTTAATAATGGATTGGTTATCTTTGAAGTGAGAGAACTAAAAGGAAATAATGCGGTATGTGAAGTGATTGTCGGCGGGGAGCTATCCGATAGAAAGAGTATGCATTTCCCGGGAATTGTGATGAAGCATGATTTTCTGAGTGAACAAGATAAAAATGATTTGCTCTTCGGAATCCAAAATGATGTGGATTTTGTCGCAGCTTCCTTTGTATCATGTAAACAGGATGTAGCGGATATTCGCAGCTTTCTTGATGAAAACGGCGGAAAGGAAATCGATATCATTGCAAAAATTGAAAATCGTTCCGGAGTTGACAATATAGAAGAAATATGTGAATTAGCGGATGGCATTATGATTGCCCGTGGTGATTTGGGTGTAGAGATACCATTTATGGAAGTGCCGTCGATTCAAAAATACCTGATAAATAAATGCCGATTGCTGGGTATTCGAGTTATAACAGCAACCGAGATGTTAGAATCCATGATACATAATCCGAGACCGACACGAGCAGAGCTCTCTGATGTAGCCAATGCAGTATATGATGGTTCTTCTGCGATCATGTTATCGGGTGAAACCGCATCCGGAAAGTATCCGGTAAAAGCAGTAAAGAATATGGTTGAAATTGCTGAATTTACAGAAAAGCAGATTCATTATATTCGCAGATTCAGAACAACAGAATTTGAAATCAAAAATAATTTGGATGCACTATCCCGTTCCGCCTGTTCCATGGCAATCGACTTAAATGCCAAAGGTATTGTAGTTAATTCCATAAGCGGAAGAACTGCCCGAATGGTAAGCCGTTTTCGTTGTCCGGTGGATATCTTAGGAACAACCACATCTGAAAAGGTATGGAGAAAGCTTAATTTGAGTTGGGGGGTTACGCCTGTCCTTTGTGAAGAATTTTCATCCATGGAAGTAATGTTTTACAATGCACTGAAACAGGCAAAGGAGATATTTCATTTGGAAAAGGGCGATAATGTAGTTTTGACCGGAGGGCAGATAAACGGTAAAACAGGGAATAGTAATATTATCAAAATAGAGCAAATCGGTTAATGCTCATAAGCGGATAAAGATTGAAATATGATAGAGTGCAGCCATGTGAAACTATAAATTGCAGGGGATAGCCGTGGATATGAATAAACTACTACAAGAGCTAAAATTACTGAAATGGCAAAATTTCATAATTCTTTTTATAGCAGGTGGAATAAATGCTTTTGGAGTGACCGTGTTTTTGACTCCGGTAAAACTGTATGACAGCGGTATTTCCGGGACGTCCATGTTGTTTTCTCAAATCACACCGGAATATATGACCTTGTCTGTTTTCCTGTTGGCATTGAACATCCCGTTATTTTTGTTTGGACTAAAAACGCAAGGTGTAAACTTTACGGTATATTCCATATTTGCAGTTGTGGTTTATTCGTTAGGGTCTTGGTTGATAACAGACGTCCTGCTGATTGATGTCAGTATGGTATCTCCCCTTGCAGGGGAAGATTTGCTTTTATGTGCATTGTTTGGGGGAATAATTTCCGGTTGCGGAAGCGGTTTGACAATCCGTTACGGCGGCGCTATTGACGGCATTGAAGTTATGGCGGTTATTTTTGCAAAAAGATTAAATCTTACGGTTGGATCTTTTGTAATGATTTATAATGTTATGTTATATATCGTTTGCGGATTTGCCATTGACAGCTGGATTCTGCCTTTATACTCGATCGTAACGTATATGGCAGCATTAAAAACGGTTGACTTTATCGTAGAGGGATTTGACCGTTCAAAAGAGGTAATGATTATAACGGATAAGGGAAAGGAAATCAGCAGCGCCTTGATGAATGAATTTGCATGTGGTACGACAAAAATAGCTGCTACCGGCGGATATTCCAATAACGATAAAACAATTATTTATTTTGTTGTAAATCGATTTCAAATAGCAAAAATGCGGAATATCGTACGTTCCATCGATGAAAATGCCTTTATGACAATCAGTGAGGTTGCTGATGTGTTTAGAAGCAGTGATAATAGGTAATTTGGAGTTTGCCTGGATACGAAATAATAAGGAAATAAAAGCAAATGGGGCTGTGTAAAAAACAGCCCCATTTGTATTTTAACCTATTTCGTTTCTTTGTAGACACCGCTGTACATATCCAGGCGGTAAACAAATCCGGAATGAAGCTTCGGTACCGCTACGCTGTCAACGGTTTCGGTTCCGTGCAGTAGGGTTACGGTCTCGCCCTCGGAAAAACCAAGCTCGAAGATGATGGCGTCCTCGGGAAGCTGACCCTTGAAGTTGTTACCGTACAGGGTGATGTATTCGCCGGCGGGAATGCTTACACCGGCAGGAATATCAAAGCTCAGTTCGCCGTCACTTAAACTGTAGCCGTCCAAAGAAATTGCATTTGCCGTCGGATTCCACAGGGTAACGAAATCGCTCCGGTTGGAGCTGAATTCATAAATTATCGGTGCGGAAAGCTCTTTGGCGGCGGTGTGAAGGGTAACCTCAACCTTGCCGTCAACGATGTCTTTTTCGGTGATAATTATAGTCTCGTCGGTCACCTTATTGCCGTTGACCTCCCAGTAATCAAACCGGTAACCAAGCGGCAGAACCGGAGAAATCGTGGTCGCATAGTCGACGACATATTTGCCGGAGAAATTTTTTCCGGTCTTGGTGGTGTAACTGTTAACGGTAATGCGGGCTTCTTCCGTAGAAGTAATCTCCAACGAGTAGTCATCCCCAAGTTCCAGGTTCGTTCTCAGGAAATTCAGAGAGCGTCCGGGGCGTTTTGCCGCGAAATCGTTGATAATCTGAGTAAAGTCATTGAAGTGGCCGCGGTTGGTCCAAACGGAGGGGTTAAAACTGCCCTCAAGATAATCATAGTAGTATTCCATTTCCTTCTTTCGGTCGTGATTGGCCTGCTGGAGAGTTGCGGTAATATTCTCCGAGGAAAGGGCGCCGTTGCCGTAATCCAAACTGCGCTTAACAAAGTATTCGCGGCAGTCTGCACGCTTGAGAAGCTGGGCAAAAAGCGGACAGAAACGACCGTTGTTGCTGCTGTCGCGGAGGAGCTCCTTCAAGGTGTCGTAGGAGGATTTTACTTCTGTCTGGTCGTACAGCCCGAGAGTGTAGTCGATATCGTGGAGCAGGTAGCGCCAGCGTCCGTCAAATACGGTATCGTTCGTGTAGCTCTCGCCCTCGCTTGCAACATAGCGGTAGCACTTGTAGTTGTTGTGCGGCCAGTCCTTATTGCAAAGGTAGATATTGTATGCAAAGTAGTCCAGGTAGTTCTCAACGTCCATCCATTTGCAAAGCTCTGCGTAGACGCTGTCCTTTGTCACATCGCGCGCAACAAAATCCCAGTATGCAGTCTGGTACTGCTCGGCAAGCGCGGTCTTCTCCTCATCATCCTCGTCAGCTTTTTTGAAGGTGTCGCCGCCTTCAAGCATGTAGAACTCACCGGGCTGTGCGTCGGCGGCGAGCGCCGGATTCCGACCGTATTTGGTCTGGAAATAGTCGTCGCAATAGGTGGAGTGCAGCCAGAAAAATCCGATGTACTCACCGTTTCGGTATGCGATGGCGGGGAGTATGGCCTCATAATCTTCAAAGCCTGCTGCGACAGCCAGCATCTGGTTCAATTCGTCACGAACGTAAGCAAACTGGAAATCGTTACCGCTGTTACGGAGCACGAATTTGTCATAATTCAGAATCTGGGTGTTGGAACCATCCAAACGAAGCTGATCAAAGCAGGCAAGCCGGAAGGACCCGTGAAGCTTGTCATAGGTCTTGCGGGCGAAGAACTTCATGGATTTCTGGAAGCTTTCGCGGGATGCGGCGCCGTAGATACGAACGCCTGCGAACTGGGAAAGCAGCTGCTCGCCGTCACTGGAAATTACCTCCAGGTGAATCGGGCGCTCGCTTTCCTTGCCGCGCAGCTTGTAGTTGGTTCCGTAAAAAATACCGTTCGGTCCCTTCGTCAGGTCGGCGGGGTCACCGGTGATGCTGAATACCAGGGTGGTATAGCGGCTGTTCACGCCGGTAGCCAGAAAATACGTATGTACGTAGGTATCTGACTCGGTGCCGTCGTCATAGAAAGCCTTGACGGTAATCGGGTAAGCCTTGGGCTTATCGCCGATGACAGCCATCAGGGAAATGCCCTTCTTGTCGTATTTTTCAGACTCTCTGGTAGGAGTGGAGCCATCTAACGTATAGTAGATGTCACCGCTCAGACGACTGAAAATCTTCAGGGTAAAACCTTCGCTGTAGAAGTAACCGTTGTGAGAAAACATGATGTCGCTCATGTCCTCGGTAAATACAAACTCATCGCCTTCAAAGTCCGGTGCCTGCGTCGGAAGCGGATCATCATCCGGCGCAGAGGTCGGTGTGGTATTGGCGGCCGTCTGTGTCGGGGTAGCGGCTGTTCCGTCCCCTTTGTTTGGCTCCTTCTTTGTACCTTTTGAGAAAGCGAAGATTACAATCAAAACGCCTGCGACCAGCAATACTGCAAGACCGATCAGGGCATTACGCTTATTTTTGTCCATAAAATCCTCCGTTTAAGAGCGCTCCGGGATTTATTCACCGGTAAATTCAACCAGCACGCAATTATTTACGCCCGCAATCTGATTTAATTCCTCAAGAAATGCGGTATCGTTTTTCTTAACTTTGACCTGTAGGGTAACCTCGGTGGATTCCTTATAGCGGGTCTTGTTTTTTAACTTGCCGGCAAGCCCGGTAATGACAGCGTTAACCTTTTCAGCCGCCTCGTCCTGATAGCTGATAACCAGCAGATAGGCGCCGCCTGCGGTGCGAAGAAGGGTCAATGCAATATAGATAAATGCAAGGAAAATTGAGCCGATGACTGCAAAAGGAACCATACCGGCGCCGGTGGTCAGACCGACAACAACTGCCCAGAACAGAAAACCGACGTCAAGCGGGTCCTTAATTGCGGAACGGAAACGGATAATACTGAGTGCACCGATGGTTCCGAGAGAAAGCGCCACGCTGGAGCTGATCGTGAGAATAATCATCGCGGTAATCAGCGATACCATGACAAGCAGTACGGCGAAGTTTTCGCTGTAGCATGCGCCGCGGTAGAAGAAGCGGTATACGATGTAGATGATTGCGGCACAGATGACGGTAAAAGTCAGGCACGCAATAATCTGTGCCGGGGTAGTGGAGCTCAGGGAATCTGCCTGCCCCATCAGATTTTTAATCTCGGTTATGTAGTCATTCATGACATTCTCCTATCTGTCGCGTGGCGGCTGAAGCCGGATGCGACGGCAAAATGATGTAGTTGGTCCGGAGCTTATCGCAGCATTGGACGAATTTGGATACGGCAAGCTTTTGCCCGTTATTTTGCAGGAGCTGTTTTAAGTACATTGGGAAATACCCGCCGTATTTGACTTCCAGGATAACCTCCCGGGAATCGAAAATCGGTCGTGTGACCAGATTCGGATCAAACATATCAAGGGTGTTGGTTCCGGCGGCCACCGCCTTATCGAAGGTGATGCGCACCATGGAAAGGGGATGGGTGTAAGCCTCCCGCTCATACTCAACAATAACGACCGGACGTAAGCCCTTTGTGGTATGCAGCGTGTAAACCTGCTTTGCGAGCGGATGGTCGTACCGTAAAAGTGATGTGAAATCCCCTGCCAGTATGCCGTCGTAATCCTCACGGGCAATGCGGAGGGAAGACTTCATAATTCGGTCGTCTGCCTTTTCTTTGTTCTCCAAAACGATATAATCGTCGGAGCCGTTGTAGGCTCGGATGCGGAATTTGTTTCGATGCTGCACGCCGCTGTCCTTTTCCCTGTAAGCGGAATCGAAGGCGTCGTCCATATACACACTTTGGATTCGATACCCATCCGGGTCAGTCATATTTTTATCCGGCACCAGTATGCCGAGGACCCGCTGCCTCAGCTCCACAAACTGCGGATAGGTGAGCAGGGTTTTAATCTCATGCCGCTTCGGTCGGTCGACATAGGGATTTTTGTAAAAATGCATCCTTTCCCGGCACCTCCTTTGGTAAAAGAACATACATTTCCGCGATTTTTCCCGGGGAAATGCTATGTTTTCCATTATAACTGTTTGTAAAATGCGTGTAAAGGCAAATTCTGTTTTTTTTACACTTTTTTCTCAAGAGTGTATTGACAAAAAGGAATACGCATGTTAATAATGTATATATCCAACATATACATTTGGGAAGATGGAATAAAGGGACGCCTTTATTTTACGACGATTGGAGAACATTCATGAATATTATTATCAGTAATTCTTCCGGTGAGCCTATTTACAGCCAGATAGTGAACCAGATTAAGGCGCAGATTATTGACGGAACACTCCCCGACGGAATGGCGATTCCGTCCATGAGAAGTCTGGCGATGCAGTTACGAATCAGTGTTATTACGACAAAGAGGGCTTATGAGGAGCTGGAGCGCGAGGGATTTATCGAGTCCTATACCGGAAAGGGGAGTTTCGTAAAAGGACAGAATAGGGAACTGCTTCGAGAGATGAATTTGAGAGAGACGGAGGGCTTAATCGAAAAGGCAGTGAAGAAGGCGAAAATGTGTGACCTGACCCTTGAAGAATTGCAGTCTCTTGTGAAAATCTATTATGGAGGAAACGACAATGAGTGAATTTGAAAATGCGCTTGAAATTACC
Organism: Lachnoclostridium sp. UBA7482; assembly: GCA_002479645.1. Classification (GTDB taxonomy): domain Bacteria; phylum Bacillota; class Clostridia; order Lachnospirales; family Lachnospiraceae; genus ISDg. Next base: position 9,333 of record DLOO01000022.1, read on the forward strand.
GGAATAACAAAGCGTTATGACGGATTTACCCTGGAAAACATCAGTTTTGTTTTGCCGAAGGGGAGCATTATGGGCTTTATCGGTCAGAACGGCGCCGGTAAGACAACAACAATCAAGTCATTGCTTAATATTATCGCGGTGGATGAGGGTACCATTAAGATTCTCGGCAAAGATCACGTGCAGGAGGAAAGGAAGATTAAGGAGGAAATCGCAGTTGTTCTTGACGAACTTCCTTTTGACGACGACCTTACGGCAAAACAAATCGAAACCGTGTTGAAGCATCTTTACAAGCAATGGGACAACGACCTGTTTTTGAATTATATGGAAAGATTTTCTTTGCCGCTTAAACGAAAGGTCGGCAAGTTTTCTAAGGGTATGAAAATGAAATTTCAGATTGCAACGGCGCTTTCCCACCATGCAAAACTTCTGATTATGGACGAGGCGACTGCCGGTCTTGATCCGGTAGTGCGAAATGAAATGCTCGACATTTTTATGGAGTTTTTGCAGGATGAGGAGCACAGCATTTTTATGAGCTCCCATATTACTACGGATATTGAGAAGATTGCGGACATGGTAACCTTCATTGATCGCGGGAAAGTGCTTCTGACCGGTGTGAAGGATGAGATTCTGATGCAGCACGGTCTTATGAAGTGCACGATCGAACAGTATCGGAAGCTGTCGAAGGACGACTTTATCAGCGCGCGTCTTTCCGAAGTCGGCGTAACCGTTATGGTAAATGACCGGGAGGGGATGCGTCAGGCTTATCCGGAGACAGTAATCGACCCGGCGACTCTCGAGGAGATTTTACAGTATTATGTGAATCGCAGCAAAAAGGAGTGGAGCTGATGAAGGGATTAGTTTACAGAGAGTGGATATTGTCCCGAAAGATTATCTTTGCAATCTTTTCGGTGGGAGTGCTTTTTGGAAGCGTCGGTTTTCTTATTCTCCTAAGCGCGAAAGTGGGAAATCTGTCGCTGCTTCCTCCGGAAAATGCAGTTGATACGACAGTTTTATCCTACGTTATGTCGGTAGCCCCCTGCCTGATTATGATGTTCTCGGCTATCGGAGCATCTACCGTGATTTTCCGCGATGCGAAGACCCGATGGATGACCTATTCGCATGTACTGCCGGCAACTCCGGTGCAAAGCGTACTGTCGAGATATTGTTTGGCGGGGCTGGTTCTTCCCATAGCGCTGCTTGCCGGTATGGTTAATGTGCTTGTCATTCGCGGAACAGAAGCGAAGGAAATCGACGGCTACATTATCAGAGCAATTTTACTGGGAATGGCAGTTGTGTGTATCGCGCTTGCGATTGAAATTCCGCTTGCCTTAAAATATAAGGAAGTCAATGCGGTAATGGTAAGAATGGCGATTCCCGCCATGCTCGCATTTACCGGCGGATTTGTGTTTTTGATGAATAAGGCAAGCAAGCTGGTAGGCGATCCGGACAAGGCGTTTGTGGTATTGGTTGATTGGATGAAGAAGTTTATGGATAAGGGAGTCTGGGCATTTATCCTTCTGATACCGATTTCGCTGGGAATCAGTTTTTATATCAGCCTGAGAATCTATAAAGGGGAGGAACGCTGATGATTGGTTTAATATATAAGGACTTGATTCTGATTAAGAAAAGTCTGCTGCAAATCGGATTGGTTACCATCGCATTTTTGCTTCCGTTACTGCTTCCTTTCTCAAAGGTCTTTGCCGAACAGGGAGACGAGGCCGTTCGTATGCTGCTTCCGTTTATTACATTTGTGTGCTTTATTGCAAGCTTTTTAATCATGTCCATGTTTGAGCAGGGGAATTTTGATAAGGATGAGAGGAAGGTTTGGATTTCTTATGTGTGCGCGCTTCCGGGAGGATGTTATAAGCATATCGGAGCCAAATACATCATTTCTCTTGTGATGCATATGGTTTACTTTGCAATCTGTTTCCTGGTTGATACCGTCTTCTGCAAGGTGAACGATATCGACGGAAATCACCTGATGATTTACGGCATCCTTGTTTTGGCAGGAATTACCTTCAAGGCGATTGAGATACCGTTCTTCATTCGCTTCGGAATTAAAAACGGAAACAATATCAAGACGATGGTTATGATGCTTTTGATAATGGGCGTTATCGTTTTTCTTCTTTTCGGCGATTCGGAATTTTTTCTGAAGTTTATGGATATGGGAAATCTTCTTAAATGGCTTACGGAAAAAATACTGGCATTTGGGAAAGCAAATAAGTACCGGATGGCGTTGAAATATTCGGCGATTGTGCTGGGGGCGTACCTGGTATCGTTTTTGATATCCTGCCGGTTGTTTCGGACGGTTGCCGACGAGGCGTAAGGTGTTGCCATTTAATAAAAATGCCGTTTGCGGCAAAAATATTAGATGAACTCAGGTACAGAGGCTATTATGACGAAAATGGTTATTTGATGATGGGCGTGAAGGAATTTTTATTGGATGCAAACAGCCTGCTTATCTGAATACAATAGCAACATCCGTGCAAGCCAGATGTTCCCCAAAGCCAAAGGAGAATATGCTATGGCAGTACAATACAACGAAATACAGGAATTGCTAAGGAGGCGTTCTGACCTTCATATTTCTATCATTGCTGCCTTTATCCTGAATCCGTGAGACTTA
>DLOO01000074.1:0-2432 GCA_002479645.1 Lachnoclostridium sp. UBA7482
AAACAGCGGTTTCATTGACCGAATGACCGCTTGAGTTTCACTGATTCAGGTGTTTCTCAATTTATGTTTTACCTTACAAATCAGGAGGAAATTATGAGTATATATGACAGTCTAAATGAGGAGCAGCGCAGAGCCGTATTTCACGACAAAGGTCCCCTTCTTTTGCTTGCGGGCGCCGGTTCCGGCAAGACTCGTGTAATTACACATAGGATTGCCCGCCTCATTCAGGATTCGGATGTCAGCCCCTATCGCATTCTTGCAATCACCTTTACCAATAAGGCTGCAAAGGAGATGCGTGAGCGTGTTGACGCACTGATTGACTACGGCGCCGAAAACATCTGGGTATCGACCTTCCATTCCACCTGTGTCCGTATGCTCCGCCGTTTTGCGGACCGTATCGGTTACGATACGAACTTTTCGATTTACGATACCGACGACCAGAAGGCCACCGTTCATGAGATTATCAAGCGTCGCAATCTGGACCCGAAGCAGTACAAAGAAAAATTCTTCTTATCCGCAATTTCCTCCGCCAAAAACGAAATGATTTCCCCGGAGGAATATGCTCTTCATGCGGGCCGCGATCGTAACGCCAAATTGAATGCCATGGTGTACGCAGACTATCAGGAAGCGCTGCGTGCCAACAACGCTATGGATTTTGACGATCTTCTGTTTAAGACTGTAGAGCTTTTCAGAACCAGCAGCGAAGCCCTAGACTACTATCGCAGCCGTTTTCAATATATCCTTGTCGACGAGTACCAGGATACCAACTCGGTACAATTTGAGTTCATCCGCCTTCTTGCGCATTTTACCAATGAGGAGGGTGAGGTTGAGCGAAATCTCTGTGTTGTCGGCGACGACGACCAGTCCATTTACAAATTCCGCGGCGCCAACATCCGTAATATTCTGGATTTTGAACACCATTATCCGGATGCAACCGTGATTAAACTGGAACAGAACTACCGTTCTACCGGCAACATTCTCGAAGCCGCAAACGGTGTCATTGCCCACAATCTCGGCCGTAAGGCGAAGGCGCTCTGGACCCGGAGCCCGGAAGGCGAGCCTCTGCATTATACCCAGTATGACAATGACCGCGAGGAAGCCCGCTCCATAGCAAGCGCCATCGACAGCGGCGTCAACAGGGATGGCAAACCCTACAGTTCTTATGCGGTCTTGTACCGTACCAATGCCCAGTCGCGTGTTTTGGAGGAGCAGTTCATTTACTACGGCATCCCCTATCGTCTTGTGGGCGGCGTTAACTTCTATCAGCGTAAGGAAATCAAGGACATCCTCTCGTACTTAAAGACCGTGGAAAACGGTCTGGACGGCATGGCTGTTAAGCGCATTCTTAATGTCCNNTCCCGCGCCGCGGCATCGGCAGGACAACCATCGACCGTGTCGATGACTACGCTTTTCGCAATGCGGTAAGCTTCTACGACGGACTGGTTCATGCCGACTCCATTCCGTCCATTGGACGTGCTGCCGACAAGATTCGCAGCTTTGTTGCCATGATTGAAAGTCTGCGCAGCAATCTTCGCAACCCGAATTACAAGATCAAGAATCTCATTGAGGAGATTTTGGAAGCAACCGATTATATCAACGAATTGCGTCAGGACCCGGACACCGCCGATGACCGTAAGGCCAACATCGACGAGCTGATCAACAAGGCGGTCGCATTTCAGGACGATGCTCCTGACCCCTCGCTCGGTGCATTCCTTGCCGAGGTCGCATTGGTTGCCGACATCGACAGCGTCGATGAGGATGCGGACTGTGTTCTGCTGATGACCTTACATAGTGCCAAGGGTCTGGAATTTGACCACGTATTTCTCTGCGGCATGGAGGAAGGCCTCTTTCCCAGCCAGATGTGCATCGATGCGGACAACCCCGAAATTGAGATTGAGGAGGAGCGTCGCCTCTGCTACGTCGGCATCACGCGTGCGCGTCAGGTTCTTTCCCTGAGCTCCGCCAACTCGCGCATGCTGCGCGGCGAGATACAGTATCACCGTCCCTCCCGCTTCATCAATGAGATTCCGCGCCATTTGCTGAGCAAATCCGCACCCTCTCGCAGAAATGCCTACTTGAACTCGGAAGCCTCCTCTTCGCAAAGCGGCGACCTGTTCTCTTTCCTGAATCAACAGCAGGTCAGAAAACAATCTTCCTCAAGCACCCGGGACAATCCGTACAAGAGTTCCGCATCCGGAAACAGCTCCGGTTCTTACAAGTCCTCTGCTCCGGGTTCCTGGAACAACCCGTATAAATCTCCGGCGGCAAAACCCGTATCGCCCGGCGCCGCAGCATCAGCCCCCGCGGCAGACGCCTCCGGCCTCGGTTATGAGGTTGGCGACACCGTCCGGCACCTTAAGTTCGGTACCGGTACCGTGACCGATATTAAGCGGGGCGGCAAGGATTTCGAGGTTACGGTTGCATTTACCGGC
>DLOO01000074.1:2445-2700 GCA_002479645.1 Lachnoclostridium sp. UBA7482
AAAAAAATGCTGGCATCTTTTGCCAAACTAGTGAAGATTTCTTAATCTTTTTTAGAAAAGTACTGGTATTTCATGCAAAAAAATGATATAATTCGGGTATCATAAAGGCTGAGACTGCCAAATGTATTATGTATATATGGAGGTAAAAATCATGGAAAATTGTTGCGAAAAGAAATGTTGCAATAAAACCCTTTGCTGGATTCTTGCAATTATTGGTTTTGTAGCTGTCGTAGCAGGTATCGCTTACGCTGTTTA